>BEHO01000361.1 GCA_002898915.1 bacterium HR12 | reverse complement strand
TCCCCGTGGACGTGTACGTGCCGGGCTGCCCGCCGCGGCCGGAGGCCCTGCTCCACGGGATCGTGAAGCTGCAGGAGAAGATCGCGCGAGAGAGCGTGAAGGAGCGGTTCGGTGGCAAGCTCACGGCGCCCGCTCCCACCTCCTGAGGTGGAGGCCCGGTTGCTGGCGCGGTTCGGCGACGACGTCCTCGCCTTCGAGGACCAGCACGGCCACGCCGTGGTCACGGTCCCCGTCCAGCGCTACCGCGAGGTCGTGACGTTCCTCCGGGACGAGCCGGAGCTCGCCTGCGACTACTGCGACTTCACGACCGGCGTCGACTTCGGGCCCGAGGGGGGGTTCGAGGTCGTGACCCACCTGCACTCGACCGTCCACGCGCACGACGTGCGGGTCAAGGTGCGCCTGCCCCACGAGGATCCCGTGTGCCCCACGATCTCCGACCTGTTCGCCGGGGCGAACTGGCACGAGCGGGAGACGGCGGAGATGTTCGGGATCGTCTTCGAGGGGCATCCGCAGCCGGTGAACCTGCTCCTGGCCGAGCCGTTCGAGGGACATCCCCTGCGCAAGGACTTCCCGCTCATGACCCGGGAGGCGAAGCCCTGGCCGGGCGCCGTCGAGGGCGAGGAGGAGGAAGAGGAGTGATCGCCCAGGCCGGCGTCAGCGTGATCGAGCGGTGGATCTCCAACTACTGGCTCGTCATCGTGGCGAAGGCCGCGGTGGTCCTCGTGTTCTTCCTCGTGGCGCCGCTGCTCGTGGGCTACATGGAGCACAAGGTCCTCGCCCACATGCAGTCGCGGCTGGGGCCGATGTACGCGGGGCGCTTCCACGGCTGGGCCCAGCTCATCGCCGACGGCGTCAAGTTCGTCCAGAAGGAGGACGTGATCCCCCGTGCGGCGGACCCCTGGGTCTTCTCGCTCGCTCCGGGCGTGGCCCTGATCCCCTACATCGCGCTGTTCGTGGTGGTGCCCTTCTCCGACCAGATCTTCGCCCTCAACCTCGACGTCGGGATCTTCTTCGTCATGGCCATGTCCTCGGTGTCGGTCATCGGGATCCTCATGGCCGGGTGGGCGTCGGCGAACAAGTTCTCGCTCATGGGGGGCCTGCGGGCCGCCGCCCAGCTCATGGCCTACGAGCTGCCCCTGGTGCTGGCCGCGGCGAGCGTCGTGATGCAGGCGGGCACCCTGTCGATGATCGGCATCGTGGAGGCGCAGGACCGTTTCTGGTTCGTCCTCAGCCAGCCCATCGGGTTCCTCGTCTTCCTCGTGGCCGCGGTGGCGGAGCTCTCCCGGCCGCCCTTCGACATGCCGATCGCCGACTCCGAGATCATCTTCGGGGCGTTCACGGAGTACACGGGCCTGAAGTTCGCGTTCTTCCTGCTCTCGGAGTACGGCGGCATCGTGGCGTTCTCGGCGGTCGCCTCGGTGCTGTACCTCGGCGGCTACCAGGCGCCGCCGCTGCTCTCGGCGATCCCCGCCCCGGTGTGGATGGCCGCGAAGATCGGCGCTCTGTCGTTCTTCATCATCTGGCTGCGGGCGACCTACCCGCGCCTGCGTGAGGATCAGCTCCAGCGCTTCTCCTGGTTGCTGCTGATCCCGCTCGCGCTCGCGCAGATCCTCGTGGTCGGGGTCGTGAAGGTGTGGATCTGAGGGGGGGCGAGGGGATGGCCATCGAGGAGCGGGACGTCACCTACAGCGAGCGTCCCGGACCGCCGACCGGTCTGGGACTCGTGAAGGGCCTCGGCGTGACCCTGAAGGCGTTCCTCCGCAAGACCGAGACGCAGCGGTACCCGGAGGTGAAGCCGGACCTGCCGCCGCGCTCGCGCGGCGTCATCGCGCTGAAGCAGGAGAACTGCACGGTCTGCTACAAGTGCTCGCGCGAGTGCCCGGACTGGTGCATCTACATCGAGGCCCACAAGGAGACCCACCCGCCGGCCTCGGGCGGCAAGGCGCGCTCGGCGAAGGTCCTCGACCGGTTCGCCATCGACTTCGCCCTCTGCATGTACTGCGGGATCTGCGTCGAGGTCTGCCCGTTCGACGCCCTGTACTGGAGCCCGGAGTTCGAGTACGCGGTCCACGACATCTGGGAGCTGACCCACGAGAAGGAGCGCCTCGAGGAGTGGACCACCACCGTGCTGCCGCCGCCGATGATCGAGGAGGGCGCGGAGCCCCCGGTGGAGGAGGCGCCGGCCCCCGCGGCGGCCCCGGCACCAGCTCCGGCTCCTGCCGCCCCAGCCCCGGCACCAGCTCCGGCTCCTGCCGCCGCGGCCCCGGCCTCGGCCCCAGCGCCCGCGGCGGCCCCGGCTCCGGCCCCTGCGGAGAAGGTCGAGGTGTCCCTCGACCAGGAGACCTACGAGCGCGTCCTGGCCGAGCTGATCGCCAAGGGCACGCCGGAGCGGGTCGCCCAGGGTCAGGCTCGTCGTGCGGCGATGATCGCGGCCCGGAAGAAGGCGGCGGGGGGGAGCTGAGGTGACCGCCCAGGAGTACGCGTTCTCGGTGCTCGCCCTC
>BEHO01000360.1 GCA_002898915.1 bacterium HR12 | reverse complement strand
GCCGGTCGCGGCCGCCAGGCGCTCGAGCGCGGGCTGGGCGAGGTCCCGCAGCGGCGCGTCCCGGCGGGCCTGCGCCGCCATCCGCAGGAGCCTCGGGCCGAGGCGGTACCCGGAGCCGCTCTCGAGGGTGACGTACCCGTGCGCGCCCAGGGCCCGCAACAACCGATGGGCCGTCGACCTCGGCAGCCCCGTCGCCGTCACGACCTCCCCGAGCGTCCGGGCGCCGCCCTCGACGGCCTCCAGCACCGCCAGCGCTCGATCGAGGGTCCCCACGCCGCTCCGCATGTCCACATGATGGCACGGCGTCCCACGGTATGGAACACCCACTGGACGCGTGGCCCCTCGACGTGGGACCATGCCGCTGCCATGGGCGGGATGACGCTGGCCGAGAAGGTCTGGGAGCGACACGTCGTGCGTCGGGCCGAGGGGGAGCCCGATCTCCTGTACGTGGACCTGCACCTCGTCCACGAGGTCACGAGCCCGCAAGCCTTCGACGGGCTGCGCCTCGCCGGCCGATGTGTGCGTCGACCCGACCTCACGCTCGCGACCATGGACCACAACGTGCCCACGGCCCCAGGGCCGATCGAGCCGATCTCGGCGCGGCAGATGGAGGCCTTGCGCCGCAACTGCGAGGAGTTCGGCATCCGCCTGTTCCCCACGGGTCACCTGGGCCAGGGCATCGTCCACGTGATCGGCCCCCAGATGGGGCTCACGCAGCCCGGCATGGTCATCGTCTGCGGCGACTCCCACACCTCCACGCACGGGGCCTTCGGCGCCCTCGCGTTCGGCATCGGCACGTCGGAGGTGGAACACGTGCTCGCCACCCAGACCCTGCCGCAGGTCCGCCCGAGGATGATGGCCATCACCGTGGAGGGCGAGCTGCCGCGCGGGGTGTCGGCCAAGGACGTGATCCTCGGGATCATCCACCGCATCGGCACCCACGGCGGGGTCGGGCACATCATCGAGTACCGCGGTTCCGCGATCCGGTCCCTCTCCATGGAGGGACGGATGACGGTCTGCAACATGTCCATCGAGGCCGGCGCCAGGGCCGGGATGATCGCTCCGGACGACACCACCTTCGCCTACCTCGAAGGGCGGCCCCACGCCCCCAGGGGGGCCGCGTGGGAGCGAGCCCTCGACGCGTGGCGCTCCCTCGCCACCGACGAGGACGCCACCTTCGATCGCGAGGTCCGGATCGACGCCGCCGAGCTCCGACCCTACGTGACGTGGGGCACGACCCCGGCCCAATCGGTGACCATCGACGACGTGGTGCCCGAGCCGACCGACGAGGCCGCGGAGCGGGCCCTCGCGTACATGGGGCTCGCGCCCGGAACCCCGATCCGAGAGATCCGCCCCGACACCGTCTTCATCGGCTCCTGCACCAACTCCCGGATCGGCGACCTCCGCGAGGCGGCGGAGGTGGTCCGCGGACGGAAGGTGGCCCCGGGGCTGCGGGCCATGGTCGTCCCCGGCTCGATGCTCGTGAAGCGGCAGGCGGAGGAGGAGGGCCTGGACCGGGTCTTCATCGAGGCCGGGTTCGAGTGGCGCGACGCCGGCTGCTCGATGTGCCTCGGGATGAACCCGGACCGTCTCGCGCCCGGGGAACGCAGCGCCTCCACCTCGAACCGGAACTTCGAGGGTCGGCAGGGCAAGGGCGGGCGCACCCACCTGGTGTCGCCGGCCGTCGCCGCCGCCACCGCCATCGCCGGCCACTTCTGCACCCCGGAGGATCTCTGATGCGCCCGTTCCGCGTGCACACCGGCCGCGCCGTCGTGCTCGACCGGGCCGACGTCGACACCGATCAGATCGTCCCCGCCGAGTACCTGAAGCGGATCGAGCGCACGGGGTTCGGCCCCTTCCTGTTCGCGGAGTGGCGCAAGGACCCGGACTTCGTCCTCAACCGCCCGGAGGCGCAGGGGGCGACGATCCTCCTCGCCGGCCCCAACTTCGGCTGCGGGTCCAGCCGTGAGCACGCGGTGTGGGCCCTGGAGGACCACGGGTTCCGGGCGATCCTCGCCCCGAGCTTCGCCGACATCTTCCGCACGAACTGCACGAAGGTGGGCCTCCTGCCCGTGACGCTCCCCGCCGAGACGGTCCGGGCGTTCATGGACGCGGTGCGGGCCGACCCGTCCGTCGAACTCACCGTCGACCTCGAGGCTCGGGAGGTCCGCGGGGCGCGCCTGCAGGCCCCCTTCGAGATCGACGACTTCACCCGTTGGCGCCTCCTCGAGGGCCTCGACGACATCGGCCTCACCCTCCGCCACGAGGACGCGATCGCCGCGTACGAGGCGACCCGACCGGACTGGCTCCCGACGACCACGTAGGGCCACCCCTCGCTCACGAGGGTCCCGGGGCGGCCGAGGGCGGCCTGCCCTCTGGGCCTCAAGCCGACCCCCAGATGCGCCGATGGCAAAGGCATGTCGACGCCCGATCGCGTCGACGGGGCGAGTCAGCCACGTCGACCCACGCCGCCGCGTCGCCGGGAGACCGACCTCGTGGCACCGCGACCGCTC
>BEHO01000359.1 GCA_002898915.1 bacterium HR12 | reverse complement strand
GGATAAGGGGCTGGAAGTGGAGGTGGGGGGAGTCGAACCCCCGTCCCCGGACGACCGGGCAGGGCTTCTCCGGGCGCAGCCGGCGGTGCGATCTCGCCTCGAGGCTCCCGCCGGCGGAGCACCTCTCGGCCAGCCCGGGTTCGGTGTCCGGCGACGGCCCCCGGGCGGAGCCGCCGCCGTGAGCCTGCTCACGACGCCCGATCCGCGGTCGCAGGCCTGCCGCGGCGGACGGCTGCCTCGTTAGGCAGCGAGCGCGAACTCAGTGTTGGCGCTTGTTGGTTGCCACCTGTTTCACGACGCATGTGGCGACGTCGGCCCGCTTCCCCTGCGCGGTACCCGCCCAGGTCGAAACCGGTGCACCCCCATATGTGGTTGTCACCCCGAGTATACGCGTCTCAGCGACGTCGGCCGAGCTCCCGCTCGATCTCCCGCCGGTGCTCGCGCTCGGCGATCGCCTGGCGCTTCTCGTACTTCCGCTTCCCGCGACCCAGGCCGAGCTCCACCTTGGCCAGGCCGTGGGTGAAGTAGACGCGGAGCGGGACGAGGGCGAGGCCCTGCTCGGTCGTCTTGCCCACCAGGCGCTGGATCTCGCCGCGGCGCAGGAGGAGCTTGCGGGGCCGCACCGGGTCCAGGCGACCCTTGTCCATCGCCTGCTCGTAGGGGGGGATGTGGAAGCCCTCCAGCCAGACCTCGCCGTCGCGGATCCGCCCGTACGCCTCGCGGAGGGACCCGCGTCCGCCCCTGAGCGACTTCACCTCGGATCCGGTGAGCGCGATCCCCGCCTCGTACCGCTCGAGGATCTCGTAGTCGTGGAGGGCCCGGCGGTTCGAGACGACGGTCCGCTCTCCCCCGCGCCGCGCCTTCCGGTCCACTAGACGTCGAGGAAGCGTCGCATCCCGACCAGGCTGGCGACGATCGCCACCACCGTCCCCGCGAGCAACAGCCACGGCACGATCGCGATCACGTCGGCGTTGGAGACCCAGGGCATCCACTCGATCGTGTCGTAGAGGGGATCGATGAACGCGACCTTGAGGCCGAACAGGAACAGGATCGCCGCCACGGCGCCGACGAGGCTCTCGAACAGCCCCTCGATGAGGAAGGGCAGGCGGATCCGCCAGTTCGTGGCGCCCACGAGCTTCATGATCCCGATCTCCTTGCGCCGCGCGAACAGCCCCATCCGCACCGTGTTCGCGATGAGCACGGCCGCGGACACGAGCATCACGAGCGAGACGATCAGCACCCCGACGCGGAACACCCGGGTGATGGCGAAGAGCCGATCCAGGAGCCCGCTCTGGTCCACGATCTTGTCGATGCCGGGCTGACCCTCGAGGACCGCCGCGACCTGCTTGTACCGCTCGGGATCCTCGAGCTTCACGCGGAGCGAGGCGGGGAGGGCCGCGCAGTCCACGTTGTTCACGAGCGCCTTCTGGTTGGCGAACAGCTTCCGGAACCGCTCGCAGGCCTCCTCCTTCGTCTCGTAGTCGACGTTGGCCACGACCGGCAGGTCCGTGAGGCGTCGGGTGAGGGCCTCGACCGTGTCGGGGTTGACCGGATCGGACAGGTACACGGCCACCTCGACGTTGCCGGTCGTCGCCTCGATGAGGAGGTTCACCTGTCGGCTGATCAGCAGCGCGAGCCCGAACAGGAGGAGCGCGATGAACGTCGTGGAGATCGCCGCGAACGCGACCAGGCCGTTCCGGCGCAGGCCGGCGACGGTCTCGCGCAGCAGCGACTCGAGCCTGGCCACTAGCTGTACACCCCGCGCGCCTGGTCCCGGACCACCCGACCGGCGTCGAGCTCGATCACGCGGCGGCGCATCGCGTCGACGATCGCCTGGTCGTGGGTGGCCATGACGACCGTGGTCCCGATGCGGTTCACCTTGTCCAGCAGCCGCATGATGTCCACCGAGGTGCTGGGGTCGAGGTTGCCGGTCGGCTCGTCGGCGAGGAGCACGAGGGGACGGTTCACGCACGCCCGCGCGATCGACACCCGCTGCTGCTCCCCACCGGAGAGCTCGTCCGGGTAGTTGTTCAGCTTGTCGCCCAGACCCACGTACTCGAGGATCTCCGGCACCCGCTGGTCGATCACGTGCTTGGGTTTGCCGATCACCTCGAGGGCGAAGGCCACGTTCTCGAAGACCGTCTTGTCCGGCAGCAGCTTGAAGTCCTGGAACACGGTCCCGATGTTCCGGCGCAGGTGCGGCACCTTCCACCGCGAGAGCTTCCCGAGGTGCTTGCCGGCCACGTACACGTCCCCCTTCGTCGCCTCCTCCTCCTTGAGGAGCAGGCGGATGAAGGTGGACTTCCCGGAGCCGGAGGCGCCCACGATGAAGACGAACTCGCCCTTGTCGATCTCCACGGTCACGTCCTCGAGCGCGACCGTGCCGTTGCGGTAGATCTTCGTGACGTGCTGGAGGCTGATCATGGGGGGATCCCTCGAGGACTTCGGGCCTCGCGGAGTGTAGCAGAGCCCCCGGCCGGGGTGAACGATCCCCCGGTACCCTTGCCCTCGATG
>BEHO01000358.1 GCA_002898915.1 bacterium HR12 | reverse complement strand
CGCGGCCACGATCGACCTGGCGAGCGGCGGGATGAACACCGTCTGGGGGACCGACGAGGTCTTCTCGGCGATGGCCAACACGCAGCTCGCGCGGCGTTACGGCATCCCCTACTCGGTCTGGGCGTTCGCGCCCGGCGCCAAGTACCCCGACTGGCAGGCCGGGGTGCAGGCCGCGCTCTCGGGCCTCGCGATGGCGCTCGCCCCCGGCCACCTGATCACCGGCGCCGGCTCCCTCTACGACGACGTCGTCTACTCCCCCGCCGAGCTCGTGCTGGACTGCGAGATCTTCGAGATGCTGGTGCGGTTCGCCGAGGGCTGGCGGATCGACGACGAGGCGATCGCGCTCGAGACGATCGAGGCCGTGGGCCCGGGCGGGCACTTCCTCGGCACGTCCCACACGCTCGCCAACATCCGCTCGTTCTGGCGCGAGACGGTGATGGATCGCTCGAGCTGGGAGGCCTGGGAGCAGGCCGGGCGGCCCGACACCGCCCGCGCGGCCGCCGACCGCGCCCGAGCGCTCCTCGCCGAACACGAGCCGGAGCCCCTGCCGGAGGACGTGGAGCGCGAGCTCGGCCGGATCGTCGCCGCTTACGAGGGTCAGGCGCTCGAGCGCGCGGGCTGATCGGGATGCGGTCCAGGCCCGCCGCATCGGAACGCGTGCCGCAGGGAGGCCAGCCCCGCGTGCGGCGGTACCTCCTGGACACGGTGGTCCTGATCTGGGCCGTGCGCGGGCTCCACGAGGCGCCGCGCCTGTTGCGCCACCTGCGGGAGACGGCGGACGTGGCCATCGCCGCGATCACGCTCCTGGAGCTGCGTCGGGCCCTCCTCCCCGAGGAGTTCCGCCGGGCCGAGGCGGAGCTCGAGTGGATGGAGGTCCTCCCGCTCGACGCGGCGGTCGCCCGCGCCGCCGGCGACTACCTCGTCCGCTGTTCCGAGGAGGGGTACCGCGTCGACTTCTTCGCCGGGATCGTCCAGGCGACAGCGGCGTGCACGGGGCGTGCGCTCGTGACCTACGGCCCGCACCACTACCCCCTGGCCGACTGCGAGATCGTGCCCCTCCAGACGCTCCTCGAGGAAGCCCCGCCGGCACCCCCGCGGACCCCCTGACGAGGATGGAGCGGGAGCACTGGCTCCGGGGGGGAGACTCGAACTCCCAACCATCGGATTAACAGTCCGCCGCTCTGCCGATTGAGCTACCCCGGAACGGGCGTTCGCAGTCTACCAACGGGCACCTCCCCGGCCGTTCCGATAGGCTGGGGCCGTGCGACGGTTCCTCCTCGGCGCGGCGGTCGGGTTCGCCCTCGGGTGGGCGCTCGCGGTGCGGGCCTCCCGGCCCGGGCCCGAGGTGGTCGTGGGACCGCGGGACGAGGCCCTCGGTGGCCTCCTCGGGGCGATGGCCCGACACCCATCGGCGCGGCGGCTCGGGCGGGTCGTGGACCTCGCGAGCGAACGGGGCCTGCGCGCGGTCCGGCGGGCCCGCGAGGAGATCCAGCAGCGGCTCGTCGCCGACGCCGACGACGTTTCGATGAACTGAGCCTCCCCCGGCCCCGGGGTGACGTGGTATACAGCGCTCGCACCCGACCGAGGAGGAGCCCGTGAACGCCTCGAAGCCGGCCGATCTCGCCCTCGTGGGCGCCGACGTCTACACCGTGGACGCCGTGGGCCGATGGGCGCAGGCCGTCGCCATCCGCGACGGAGCGATCGTTGCTGTCGGGACCGACGCCGAGATCCGCGAGTTCGTCGGCCCCCACACCCAGGTGCTGGAGCTGCGGGGCCGCATGGTGCTGCCCGGCTTCCAGGACGCCCACGTCCACCCCACCGGCGGGGGGATGGATCGCCTCCGCTGCGACCTCTCCGAGGAGCACTCGCTCCAGGGCTACGAAGCGCGGATCCGCGCCTACGCCGAGGCGAACCCGAACGCCGA
Organism: bacterium HR12; assembly: GCA_002898915.1. GTDB lineage: Bacteria > Actinomycetota > UBA4738 > UBA4738 > HRBIN12 > HRBIN12. The sequence goes on along the minus strand of BEHO01000358.1, from coordinate 593 downwards.
GTGGATCCTCGGCGGGGGCTGGGCGATGGACGTGTTCCCCGGCGGGACGCCGAGCCGCCACGACCTCGACCGGATCGTGCCGGACCGACCGGCCTTCTTCTCGAACCGGGACAACCACGCGGCGTGGGTGAACACGCGGGCGCTCGAGCTGGCCGGCGTGGACGCGGGCACCCCCGACCCCCCCGACGGGCGGATCGAGCGCGAGGAGGACGGCTCCCCCCAGGGGACGCTCCACGAGGGCGCCATGCTGCTCGTGCGGCGCCTGATCCCCGACCCCGACCCCGAGGAGATCGGTCGGGGCATCCTCCTCGCCCAGGCGTACCTCCACTCCCTGGGCATCACGGCCTGGCAGGACGCGATCGTCGGCGTGTACCCCACGCTCCCGAACAGCCGGGACGTCTACCCGATGCTCGCCGAGCGCGGTCAGCTCACCGCCCGCGTCGTCGGGGCGCTCTGGTGGGAGCGCGGCCGGGGCGTGGAGCAGGTCGAGGAGCTCGTCGCCTTCCGCGAGCGCACGACGGTCGGCCGCTACCGCGCCACGACCGGGAAGATCATGCAGGACGGCGTGTGCGAGAACTTCACCGCCTGCACGC
>BEHO01000357.1 GCA_002898915.1 bacterium HR12 | reverse complement strand
GTGGACCCGCCGCGCCGACGCGTCGCGTCCAGGGCCACGAGGTTGGAGAACCCGCCGACGAAGAAGAAGATCGGCATGACCTGGAAGAACCAGGTCGCGAGCCACAGGCCGGAGGTCACCCCGACCGCGCTCCGCACGCCGAGCAGGCCCTGATCCCGGTAGATGAGCGCGATGAACCAGTGCCCGATGACGACGGCCGAGATGCTCACCGCCCGCAGCAGGTCCACGAACCGGTCGCGGGAGGCGGGGGTGCCCGCGACGAGCGCGTCCAGTCGATCGGGTCGCACGGTCCTCCTCGATGGTCGGCAGCACCCTACCCCGATGCCGCGCACCCGGGGTCCGGGTCAGGCATCATGGGCGGCATGACCGACCTCCGACCCGTCCTCACCGACGACGCCAACGCGGGTCTCGTGACCCTCGTGACCGGCGGGGGCACCGGCCTCGGCCGGGCCATCGCCCGCGAGTTCGCGCGCACCGGCGCGAGCCTGGTCATCGCCGGACGCCGACCCGAGCCGCTCGAGGAGACCCGGGCCGAGCTCGAGGCGGGGGGCACCGCCTGCCTCGCCGTCCCCACCGACGTGCGCGAGCCGGACCAGGTGCAGGCCCTCGTGGACGCCGCCCTCGAGCGCTTCGGCCGCATCGACGTGCTCGTGAACAACGCGGGCGGGCAGTTCGCGGCCCCGGCGGAACAGATCTCCCTGAAGGGGTGGCGCGCGGTCCACCGCCTGAACGTCGACGCCGTGTGGGACCTCACCAGGACCGTGGCGACCCGCTCGATGATCCCGAACCGGAGGGGGCTCGTGGTGTTCATCGGCTTCAGCCCCCGGCGCGGCGTGCCCCTCATGATCCACTCCGCGGCCGCGCGGGCGGCCCTGGAGAACCTGGCGGGCGGGATCGCGATCGAGTGGAGCCGGTACGGGATCCGCGCGGTGTGCGTCGCGACCGGGGCCATCGACACCCCGGCCTTCCGAGCCTACGGGGAGGCCTTCGTCGAGGAGGCGCTGCGGACGAGCCCCCTCGGACGTCTCATCGCGCCCGAGGAGGTCGCCGCCCTCATCGCCTTCCTCGCCACCCCGGCGGCCGCGTCGATCACCGGCACGACGATCGTCGTCGACACCGGGAACGACGCCTGGGGCCTCGGCTATCCGCCGCCCCGGGACTGACCCGAGCGCTCGTCGAAGGCGGCCGTGGCCCGCTCGTGCGCCTCGGTCTGCGCGAGCATGCCGTAGGCGAGGCGCTCGATCAGCAGCCCGGCCTCCCGCGAGGCCGTCGGGACGGCGTCCACCGCGGCCTTCGTCACGCGGACGGCGAGGGGCGGAAGCTCCGCGAGGCGCCGGGCCATCTCCACGGCCCGCGACTCGACCTCGCCCGCCCGCACCACGGCAGTCACGAGACCGATGCGCTCGGCCTCGCGGGCGTCGAAGCGGTCGCGGAGGAGCAGCAGCTCCTTCGCGCGCGCCGGGCCGACCGCCGCGACCAGCCGGACGGTGCCGCCGGAGGAGGGCAGGATGCCGAGCCCCACCTCGGGGAACCCGAACACCGCGGTCTCGTCCGCCACCCGGAGGTCGCAGGCCAGGGCGAGCTCGAGCCCGCCACCGAGGCAGTACCCGTGGATCGCGGCCACGGTCGGCTGCGGCAGCGCCGCGACGCGCTCGTAGACGGCGCCGCTCTCCAGGTAGTAGGACCAGATCGCCTCCGGCGTCTGGTCCCGCAGCTCGTGCACGTCGGCGCCGGCCGAGAAGGCGCGCCCCGCGCCGGCGAGCACGACCGCCCCGGCCGCGCGGACCTCCTCCGCCTCGAGGGCCAGGGCGAGGTCACGCTCCAGGGCCGTCGAGAGCGCGTTCAGCTTCTCGGGCCGGTCGAGCACGAGCACCGCCACCGGCCCCTCGCGCCGGATCCGGACGAACGCCACCCGCGCAGTATGCCCGAGCCGACGGGCGCACGCCGACGCTCAGGCGAGGCTCTCCTCGAACTCCTTCGTGAGCTTGGCCACCGTGATCGGTTCGTCCCGGAAGACGTCCTCCGAGCGGGCCCGGACCGACTCGGTCTGGGTCCCCGCCGCGAACACGATCGTCTCGTGCCGCAGGACCTCCGGATCCACGTAGGCGTGCATCTTCAGGAGCCCCCCGAGGGGCGGCAGGCTGCCCAGCTCGATCCCGGGAAGGTCGCGCTCGATCTCCTGCTCCGTCGCGAGGTGCGCGCGCTTGTCCCCGGTCACCTCCTCCACGAGGCGCATGTCCAGCCGACGGTCGCCCGGGATCACGGCGAGGGCGTGCCCGGCGGCGGTGTCGAGCATGAGGGTCTTCACGACGGCGTCCGCCTCGATCCCGAGCGCCCTCGCCTCGTCGAGCGAGGTGAAGGCCTTCTCGTGGGAGATGACCTCGAACGGGACGCCCTTGCGCTCCAGGTACTCCGTGACGAGCGACATCGCGATCGCCTCCTCGGTCCGCTCCTCTCCAGCCTCGCCCCCACCGCGGGCGGCGGTCAAGTCCCAGGCGGACCCCACGCTGGCCCCGCT
>BEHO01000356.1 GCA_002898915.1 bacterium HR12 | reverse complement strand
CTCCGCGCCGACGCTACCACGGGGAACGGAGGAGGGCAAACATATGTTCGGGGGCTTGACCTCGAACGCCTGTTCGGTAGGATGGGCACCATGACCCGAACGAGCGTTCGACCCTCGCGGCGGGCGGCGGCGATCGCGCTGCTGGCCGGGTGCCTCGCCCTCGGGCTGGCACGAACCGTGGAGGGCGCCCCGCGACAGGAGGAGCGGGGGACGGAGGCGCGAGCGTACGTGGTGCGGGCCGGGGACACGCTCTGGTCGATCGCGCGGGAGATCGCCCCGGGCGCGGACCCGCGCCCCATCGTCGACGCCATCGCGAGGGCCAACGACGTGGCGCCCGGGGCGCTCGTCCCAGGCCAGGTGCTCCTCGTGCCGCTCGAGGTCTGAGGGGCCTCCGACGGGGGGCGCCCGCGTGGTACCGTCCAGCCGGATCCGGCGAAGGAGCCTGCGGTGCGCTGTCCGTGGTGCGGCGATGAGGAGGTGCGGGTGATCGACTCGCGGTCCGCGGAGCAGGGGACCGCGATCCGCCGGCGCCGGGAGTGTCGCGCGTGCCGGCGCCGCTTCACCACCTTCGAGCGCGTGGAGGGCGTGGGTCTCACGGTCCGCAAGCGGGATGGCAGTCGGGAGCCCTGGGATCGGGCGAAGGTCCTCGGGGGGATCCGCAAGGCGATCGTCAACCGTCCCGTCTCCGACACCCAGGTGGAGCAGATCGTGGACCGGATCGAGGGTCGGATGCGTCGCCGAGGCCCGGAGGTCACCTCGCAGCAGATCGGTCTGGAGGTCCTCCAGCACCTCCAGCGGCTCGATCAGGTCGCGTACATGCGGTTCGCGAGCGTCTACAAGGACTTCCAGCAGCTCACCGACTTCGAGCGCGAGCTGGGGATCCTCCTCGCCAAGAAAGAGCCCGCCAAGACCCGCGGCCGCTGACCTGCGGCAACGGCATGAACCACTAGATGTAGTGGGTGACCTCGCGATCCCACACGATATGTTGCCCCCTCTCCTCTTGACGGGCCGCGGTGACGGGGGCAGAATCACAGTCCTGTGATTCCCAGGAAAGGGAGGCGAGGGATGGGTACCACGGAGCACACCACCGACGAGGTCCAGGTCATCCGCAAGGGCCTGCGGTTCGAGCGCTACTTCACCCGCGAGGGCGTCCACCCCTTCGACGAGATCGAGTGGGAGCGTCGGGACGCCGTCATCCCGAACCTGAAGGAGGGTGGGAACGCCTTCGAGCAGCGGGACGTCGAGTTCCCGAAGTCGTGGTCGCAGAACGCCACGAACATCGTCGCGCAGAAGTACTTCCGTGGCACGCTCGGCACGCCGCAGCGCGAGTCCAGCGTCCGCCAGATGATCTCCCGCGTCGTCGACACCATCACCGGCTGGGGTCGACGGGGCGGCTACTTCGCCAGCGAGCGGGACGCGCAGATCTTCGCCGAGGAGCTCACCCACCTGCTCGTGAACCAGAAGGCCTCGTTCAACTCGCCGGTGTGGTTCAACCTCGGCGTGCCCGACATGCCCCAGCAGGCGAGCGCCTGCTTCATCCTCTCCGTCGAGGACCACATGACCTCCATCCTCAACTGGTACGTGGAGGAGGGCATCATCTTCAAGGGCGGCTCCGGCGCCGGGGTGAACCTCTCGAAGCTCCGGTCCTCGAAGGAGCGGGTCGCGGGCGGGGGCACGGCGAGCGGTCCCGTCTCGTTCATGCGGGGGGCCGACGCGAGCGCCGGCACCATCAAGTCCGGCGGCAAGACCCGGCGGGCCGCGAAGATGGTGATCCTCAACGTCGACCACCCGGACATCCGCGACTTCATCTGGTGCAAGGCGCGGGAGGAGCGCAAGGCCCGGGTCCTCCGCGACGCCGGGTTCGACATGGACCTCGACGGGAAGGACAGCTACTCGATCCAGTACCAGAACGCGAACAACTCCGTCCGCGTGACCGACGATTTCATGCGGGCCGTGGAGCAGGACCGGGACTGGCACCTGAAGGCGGTCACGACGGGGGAGGTCGTGGAGACCGTCCGGGCCCGGGACCTGATGCGCGAGATCGCCGAGGCTGCCTGGGAGTGCGCCGACCCCGGCATGCAGTACGACACCGCCATCAACGAGTGGCACACGTGCCCGGCCAGCGGGCGGATCAACGCGAGCAACCCGTGCAGCGAGTACATGCACCTCGACAACTCGGCGTGCAACCTGGCCTCGCTGAACCTCCTGAAGTTCCTCGACGACGAGGGGAACTTCGACGTCGCCTCGTTCAAGCACGCCATCGAGATCGTCTTCACCGCCCAGGAGATCATCGTCGGGCCGGCCGAGTACCCGACGGAGAAGATCGCGCAGAACGCCCGCGCCTTCCGCCAGCTCGGCCTCGGATACGCGAACCTCGGGGCGCTCCTCATGGCCCGCGGCCTGCCCTACGACTCGGACGCGGGCCGCGCGTGGGCCGGCGCCATCACGGCGCTCATGACCCGGCACGCCTACCGGACGAGCGCCAAGATCGCCGAGGTCATGGGCCCCTCCGAGGGGTACCCGCCG
>BEHO01000355.1 GCA_002898915.1 bacterium HR12 | reverse complement strand
GACCCCGTGTGCAGGAGCAGTCCGGCCCGGCAGATGTCCCCGTGCTCGGTGCGGAAGGCGCGGAGCCCGGCGGCGTCGGCGAGGCGGGGTCGGGTGGTGGCCTTCACCTCGATCGGGAGGACCCGACCCCTCACCTCCACGACCAGGTCCACCTCCTGCCCGGAAGCCGTCCGCCAGTACGTGATCTCCGCGCGGTCGTCCCTCGCGTCTCTCCAGCAGAGCAGGTCGAGGAGGACGAGGTTCTCGAGGTGCGGCCCGCTCGGCTCCTCCGTCCCCCCGAGGTGGAGGGCGAGGCCGACGTCGCCCAGGTAGAGCTTGGGCCGTCGGACCAGGCGCTTGGCACGGCGCAGGGCGAAGGCCGGGAGGCGCACGAGGAGGTAGGAGACCTCGAGGAGGTTGAGCCAGCGGTGCACGGTCGGCTGGGGGATCCCCAGGCGGCGAGCGAGGTCGGTCTGGTTCGCGACCTGGCCGAGCTGGACGCACACGGCGCGCATCAGGCGGCGGAAGTCGGGGAGGGACGACACCGAGGAGAGCGCGAGAAGGTCCCGCTCGAGGTACGTCCGAACGTAGCCCTCGAACCAGACGGCGCGATCGGCGGCGGTGCGGAGGCGAAGGGCCGGGACGGGGAAGCCGCCCCGGCGCGCGAGCGCACGCCAGTCCTCGTCCGGCGCGTCGTGGCTCCTCAGGAGCTCGGGCCAGTCGCGCTCGTCGGTCGCGATGAGGTCCTCCCAGCGCCCGCACCGTCCGAGGCCGCGCTGCTCCCGCCTCGTCATCGGCCACAGGGTGAGGTAGCTGGCGCGGCCGGCGAGCGACTCCGAGACGCGGCGCATCAGCAGGAGGTTGGCGGACCCCGTGAGGAGGAAGGCGCCCCGGCGCCGCCGCCGGTCCACGGCGCGCTTCACCGCGAGGAGCAGGTCCGGGGCGCGCTGGATCTCGTCCAGGGTGACGGGCGACCCGTCCTCGATGAGGCCGTCGGGATCGCGGCGCGCGAGGTCGAGGGCATCGAGGTCGTCCAGGGACACGAACCGGCGCTCGCCCGGCACGAGGTGCTGCGCGAGCGTGCTCTTGCCCGTCTGCCGGGCGCTGGTCACGACGACCACGGGCATCGTGCGCAGGTGCGCCTCCAGGGTCCGTTGCGCGTGTCGGGGGACGAGCGAGAGATCATCCATGCCGTGAATGATATCCATTCACGCCGTAGATGAGATCCCTCAGGGGGCCGGACCCGGTGCGCACCGGGCCTGGGCCGCGGCCGCGAGGGCCGGCCGGGGGCGATCGGCCGGGGCCGGGCGGGGAGGACCGGCCGGGGCCGGGGGAGGGGGCCCGGGCCGGTAGGGGCGGCCGTCGGGGCGGAGCCAGGCGAAGACGTCGCCGTCGCGCCGCAGGCGCCAGCCGTCCTCGTGGACCAGGCGGTGGTGGAAGGAGCAGAGGAGGGCGAGGTTGTCGAGCTCGGTGGGCCCGCCGCGGCTCCAGTGGCGGAGGTGGTGGGCCACGGTGAAGGCGGTGGTGCCGCAGCCGGGGAAGACGCAGCCCCGGTCCCGGTAGCGGAGCTGGCGGAGCATCCACTCGGGCGGGAAGCGGCGGACCGGGCTCACGCGGAGCGCGTTGCCGTGCCCGTCCTCCAGGACGACCTGGACCCGGGCGTCGCAGGACAGGCGCCGGGCCGTCTCGGGGTGGAGGACGGGGCCGCGCTCGAGCTCGGCGCCGGGCGTGGGGCCCCCCGAGGGCTCGAGGCGGGTGTGGACCACGACCGTGGGGCGATCGGCCCGGTCCTCGGCGGCGAGCGAGGCCTGGGCCATCGCCACGAGGGCGTCGGCCCGGCGGGCCGCGAGGTCGGGGAGCTCGCCGTCCTCGTCCGGCACGGCCGGGACCCGCTCGGCCCACCGCTCGATGGCGGCGGCGAGCGCCGCGCCCTCGGCGGCCGGGAGGTGGGCGAGGAGGCCGAAGCGGCGCTCCTCCTGGAGGAACCACCACTCGGCGCGCCGGTCCCGCTGGGCCCGGCGGTCCTCGCGGACCGGGGCCCGCTCGAGGAGGTCGCCGCGGCGGCGGATGGCCCACACCGAGACGTGGCGGGCCCAGCGGATCAGGCCGGCCTCGTCCCGGGGGGTGGCGAAGCGGGTGAGCTCCACCACCTTGTCCAGGGACAGGGCGCCGGAGGCCAGGGCCTCGGCCACCCCGGGGAGCTCGGGCAGGCGGCGGGCCGCGGCGACCCACCGGCGGGCCTTCCACTCCGAGACGCCGAGGCGCATGGCGAGGAGATGGGGGAGGTCGCGGGCGCCCTCGCGCACCCAGGGCGCCTCGGGGTCGAGGCGGCCGATCGCCCGGAGGAGCGCGAGCTGCTCCCGCCCGATCCGGGCGTGGCGCTCGGCGATCTCGGCGAGGATGTGCGGTTCCCCCTCGGACGGCATGCGACGACCTCCGTCGGCGTGAGGGGGAGCCACCGACCCGCCCACGATACCCGAACAGACGGTCGATGTCAAGCCCCCCCGTGGCTAGACCCCGCTCGGGGCCGGGGGTACCATGCCGGTCG
>BEHO01000354.1 GCA_002898915.1 bacterium HR12 | reverse complement strand
CGGCTCCGCCGACGTGCTCGGCCCGCGCCGTGAGGTCGCCGGCGCCCAGGCGCCGCGACGCGTTGGCGAGCCGCCGCAAGGGCCGGGCGAGCGACCCGGCGAGGGCCCAGGCCAGGATGAGGCCCGCGGCGAGCCCCGCGCCCCCCACGGCGACCAGGCCCAGGGCGGCTCGCAGCGTCTCGGCCCGCACCTCGGACATGGGCTTCGTGATGCGGACCGCGCCGATGGTCACGCCATCGTCCTGGATGGGGACGGCGGTGGCGAGCAGGTCGATCCCGAGCTCCCGCGAGAACCGGATCTCGGAGGCGGGTCGTCCCCTCACCGCCGCGTCGATCTCGGGACGCTCGCCGTTCGCGTAGTCCTCGCCGAGGTTCGCTCGGCCCAGCGAGTCCGCGAGGAGGATCCCCTCGGCGTCGACCACGATGACCCGCCCGCCGACCTGCTCGGCGGCCTGCCGGACGATGGACTCGAGCACGTCGCGGTTGCCGGGCTTCAGGTGCGCGGCGCCGATGGTCGAGGCGATCCCCTGAGCCTGGATCAGCGCCTCGGTCTCGAGCTCCAGGGTGGCCCGCTGGTTCAGGTTGACCGCGAGGGGCACGCCGAGCGCGACGAGCACCACCAGCAGGATGTACGCGAAGGCGAGGACGAGCCGCGTTCGGACCTTCGTGGCGACCTCCTAGCCCGAGCCCGTGGGCTCGCCCGGCCCCTCGGTGCCCTCCGGCACGAGGAAGCGGAAGCCGACGCCCCGAACGGTGGCGATGTAGCGCGGCTCGTGCGCATCGTCCCCGAGCTTGCGCCGGAGCCAGGAGATGTGCACGTCGAGCGTCTTGGTCGGCCCGAACCAGTGGGGATCCCAGACCTCGTCCATGATCTCCTCGCGGCGGACGACCCTGCCGGCGTTGGCCATGAGGAGGTGGAGCAGGTCGAACTCCCGCGGGGTGAGCTCGATCGGCTCGCCGGCCTTCGTCACGGTGCGCGCCCCTGGATCGAGGGAGATGTCCCCGATCTGGATCGGGCTCCGGCGCTCGGGCGACCGCCCACGACGCAGGATCGCGCGGATCCGCGCGGAGAGCTCGCGGGCCGAGAACGGTTTCACGACGTAGTCGTCGGCGCCGAGCTCGAGCCCGAGGACGCGGTCGATCTCCTCGCCGCGAGCGGTCAGCATGACGATGGGCACGTCCGAGCTGCGCCGGATCTCCTTCGCGAGATCCCGCCCGTCCCCGTCAGGGAGCATGAGGTCGAGGAGGATCAGGTCCGGCATCTCGCGCTCGAGGGCGCTCCTCGCCTGCGCGAGGGTGGGCACGACCTCGACCTGGAACCCCTCGCGCGCGAGGTGCCCGGCGAGGGGCTCTGAGATCGTCTCCTCGTCCTCCACGAGCAGGATCCGCAGTCTCACGTAGGGATGGTACCGGTCCGGGTTGCCGCATTTGTCACTGTTTCTGCTGGTCCGGGGCTTGCGCTCGTCGTTGGGGCCTTTCTAGCATGCGCGCCATCACGACGAGGGGGGCTTGATGTCGGCTGCGAGCGCAACCTCAACCCGAGACCTTCCCCGCCGCCCGTACACACGCGCTGATATGCCCATTGGCCTTAGCGCCTTTGTGGTCTTCGCCGTCCTGCTGACCCTCTCCCTCCTGCTGCCGGGGCTGTGGCGTGACCGCGCAGTTATCACAGAGCATCCGGTGGCGCTCAGCGCGTGGGCTTGTGCGGTGCTCTTGGTCGGGATGGCAGCCGTACCGTCGGAGAGCGGCACTCAGCTGGGTCTGGACATGCCGCTTGTGATAGCGGGAAGCTTCATTTTCGGACCCTGGATCGGTGGAGGCCTCGCACTCGCCGCTTACTCGGACATACGTGAGTTTCGGCGCGAGATTTCCCTCATGCGGGGCCTGTACAACCGCTCTCAAGTGGCGCTGAGCGTGATGACGGCCGGCGCCATCTTCGCGGCGCTTTCTCCCGGGGGGGTTCGATGGCCTGAGTCCGTGCTGGCAGCTGGTGTCGCGGTTGCAGGTGATGCGATTGTCAATTACGCCCTCGTTGGAACGGCTAAAGCCCTCCACGAGCACGAGTCGCCACTCACAACTTGCCTCCATCTGCGGCTGGGGTCGATTGGGTCCTTCGCGCTCACGTACCTTAGCTACGGCTTGATGAGCATCGTCCTTACGGAGGTTTATAAGGGTGCGGGAACGTGGGGTCTAGTCACCTTCGCTTTGCCCGTCTTCTTCGCCCGCGCGACATTCATGAAGACCAGGATCCTGGAGGTTGCTGATGCCCGGCTCCGACAGCAGTCGGAGGCCCTCCGGGATGCCGCGAGTCGTCTTGCAGAGGAACGGCGCGATGAGCGTGTCGCCATCGCTGCCGATCTCCACGATGAGGTCTTGCCGCCTCTATACCAGGTGCACCTGATGGCCCAGGTAATCCGGCAGGATCTTGCTGGGGGCCGGTTACTCGCTCTCGAAGAGGACGTCCCGGCCCTGGTTGATGCCGTAGGGCGTGCGAGTGCTGCTGTCCGTGACGTAGTCCGCGGCTTAAG
>BEHO01000353.1 GCA_002898915.1 bacterium HR12 | reverse complement strand
GCGGTCACCGTGGTCTTACCCTCGTTGGCGGACGGGCTCACCACCGCCACCGTCTTGATGTCCCCGTCGCGCGCCATGAACAGGAGGTTCGTCCGGATCGTGCGGAACGCCTCGGCGGCCGCGCCGTCGGGGGCGTTCAGGGCCGGCAGCTCGACGCGGTCGCGCCGGCGCCAGGAGGGGATCCTGGGCACGACGGCGAGGGTGGGGGCGCCGATCGCCTCCTCGAACCCCGGACGCCCGGGCACCCGATCGTCCAGCCGCTCCCGGAGGAACGCGAGGCCCACGCCGAGGGCGAGCCCCAGGGCCGCGGCGAGCCCCCCGTTCATCACGTGGTCGGGGGAGGACGGCTCCCGCGGCAGGTCGGCGGGCTGGATCACCTCGCCCGGGTCGAGGTCGATGAGCCCGAGGTCGCTGATCCGGTTCTCGTAGGTCGCGATGCGGGTCGTGAGCACGTCGATCTCGGCCTGGGCCGCGGCCTGCTCGGGGGAGCCGGGCTCGGCGGCGGCGAGCTTCTCCTGCTCGGCCGAGAGCTGCTGCTGGAGTTGCTTGATCTTGGCGGTGAGCGCCTCCTCCACGCTGGCGAAGGCGGCCGTCGCCTGCTCCACCTTGAACCGCAGGTAGGCCTGGGCGAAGGCCTGCGCGCCGGCCTGGGCGGCGGCGGGGTCGGGGTCCGAGAAGGAGACCTCCAGGATCTGCGTGTTCGTCGGGACCGAGACCTCGAGCTGCTCCAGGAGGTCCTCGGCCGATCGGTCCGTCCCCAGCTGCTCGGCCGCGAGCTCGGCGACGCGGACCGAGGCGGCGATCTCGCGCTCGGTGTCCATGCTCACGACGCTCGTGACCGGCACGTTCTGCAGGTACTGGTTGGCCGTGGGCGGCTTGACCTGGATCTTCGCCGTCGAGGTGTAGATCGGGGTCTGGCGGAAGCTGACCGCGAGGGCCGAGGCCACGGCGACGGCGGTGACGAGCAGGATCGACCACTTCCGGCGCCGCAGCACCGAGAGGTAGGCTCGGAGATCGAGCCCCGGCTCGTACTCGACGGGCTGCGCTTCCACGCTCACGCCTCCGCGCTCCACGGGCACCGCATCGTAGCCGCCGACGCTCCCGGGGGCAACGGCCGTCGTCTCATCGGTACCGCACCCACAGGTGCCGCGGCGTCGTGGGGTTCCCCTCCCACGTCATCACGCCGGCCTCCACCCGCACCTCGGGCGAGGCCGCGAGCACGTCGGCCCCGGCCGGGAGCTCGACCTCGACGCTGACGAGGTCCGGCCGGAGGGCCGGTTGAGGCAGCACGTCGAGGACGAACCGGCGCGACCCGTCCGGGAGCTCCTCGACCGCCTGGGCGCGGTAGCGGACGCGGAAGGTCTGGCTGCCGCCGGGCCCCGCCTCGACGAGCCCCATCGCCACGGGGCGACCGTCCTCCCGCTCCTCGAGGGCCAGGGACCCGCCGCGCAGGTCCAGCACGCGGGCGCCGGGCGGCAGGTGCACGTTCACGTAGGCGGCGAACCACCCGAACCGCGGCCCCGGCGCCCCGAGCAGGATCGAGGGCGGGCCCGAGCTCGGCGCCCCGTTCCGGAGCGTCGCCGCGAGCTCCACCTCCGCCCAGCCGTCGGGCGAGAGCACGGCCCGGTACGCGACCTCCCGCTCCGCGAAGTACCCGGCCCGGTTGTCCGAGGCCCCGTCCCAGACCACCTGGAGGGGATGGTCGGTCTCCGGCACCGCCCCGGCGACCCCGAGCTCCTCGAGGACGGCCTCCTCCTCGGGGTGGGCGGAGTAGACCTGGAGGTGGCGCTCGGCCGTGGCCCGACCGAGCGCCTCCCCGAAGGCCCGGAGCTCGGGCGTCCGCTCGAGGGCGGCGCGCCAGAGCGCCTCGGCCAGGGTGGCCTGGAGGGCGTTGGAGGCGTCCGCGTCCCCCGTCTCGAACGTGCCCCGCGCCAGCACCTCCACGACGTTCGCCGGGGTCAGCGGCTCCGGCCACGCGGGCGTCTCGACCGGCCCGATTGCCTCGAGCAGGTACGCCATCCACACCGCGTCCACGGAGATCACGCCGTCCACGGGCTCCTCGCCCCGCGCCGCCCAGAGATCCACGAGGAGCCGCCCCGCGGTGCGGAAGTCGGGCGGGTAGGTGGCGGCCATGAGCCACTCGAGCGACCCGAACCGGCGGTAGCGCTGCGCCACGTCCGGGGGGGCCTCCACGGCGGGGCCTCGCCCGAGCTCGACGGTGGCGGCCATCGGCCCGAGCTCGAGCCGACCCCCCTCGGCCGTGAGCACGGCGTGGCTCCCGACGTGCCCCCCGGACCCGCGGGGGTCGGAGAGGTTCTGGGCGACGAGCAGGTACCGGCGCGGCCCCTCGGCGCCGAGGAACGCCGGGAGGAGCTCGGCCGCGTCCGCGGCGCGCTCCAGCGTCGGCGCGCGCCGATCGAGCTCGGCCCGGGCCTCCGCCACCGCCGAGGCCAGGGGCCCCGCGAGGCCGTCCGGGTCCACCGCCGCCAGGGCCGCCCGGGCCCGCCCCACGGCGCCGGCCGCCTCCCGCAGCGCCGGCGCC
>BEHO01000352.1 GCA_002898915.1 bacterium HR12 | reverse complement strand
CCGGCCCTCCCCCTCGAGCCGCCGGAGCGTCTGCTCCATGAGGGCGAGCTCCTCGTCCCGCCCGATGAGGCGGGCCTCGAGGCCGAGGCGGGAACGCTCGCCGCGTGTCCGAGCCTTGATGCGGAGGGCCCGCCACGCGGGCACCCGCTCACGCTTGCCCTTGAGCTCGATGGGCTCCAGCTCGCGGTACTCGATGACGTCCTTCGTCGACGCGTAGACGGCGGCGCCGACGACGATGTGACCGGGCGCGGCGGCGGCCTGGAGCCGCGCGGCGGTGTTCACGGCGTCGCCGGTGAGCATGCGGTCCCGCGGGCCGGACACGCGATCCAGGTCCACGAGCACGTCGCCGGCCTCGACCCCGATGCGCATCGCGAGGGTGGGTTTGCCCTCGGCGGCGAAGCGTCGGTTCAGCTCCGAGAGGACGGCCTGCATCTCGAGGGCCGCGCGGACGGCCCGCTCGGCGTCGTCCTCGTGGGCGCGTGGCACGCCGAACACGGCGAGCACGGCGTCCCCCATGAACTTCTCGAGCAGCCCTTCGTAGCGGGCGACCTCCGCGGCCAGCCGGTCGAAGGCGCGCCCGACCACGGTCTGCACGACCTCCGGGTCCTCCTGCTCGGTGAGGGCGGTGGATCCGACCAGGTCGGCGAAGAGGGCGGTCGCGAACTTCCGCTCCCTCCGCGTCGACCCGGGTCCCGGGATCGCGGCGCCGCACGCGTTGCAGAACCTGGCCCCCTCGGGGTTGGGAGTTCCGCACGCGGGGCAGGTGGGCATGGGGTGCACGATAGGCCCAGCCGGCGGGGATGGGAAGCCCCCGGGTCGAGGGCGTCCCGGACCCGTCGGCCCGTCGGACCGGCGCGTGGTTGCGTCGGGCCTCGCGGAGGGGTTCCCTGTCGAGGATGAACGCTGGCGCTGGCCCGAGGGGACGTCGCGGCACCGTTGCGCTCGCGCTGGCGGGCGCGTTGCTGGCGGCGGCGTGCTCGGGAGCGGCGCCGGGGGGCGAGACGACCCGCCCGACGGCTCCCCCCCGCTCGTCCCCGGCCCCGGCGCCGGATCGGACCCCGGGGCCGGTCGCGCCGACGGACGCTGGGCCCCAGCCCTCGCCGTCCGGGCACGGTGAGCGGGGACGGGGAGCGAACGCGCTCGTGCTCCGCGCGGTCGACGGGGACACGATCGAGGTCCGCGTCCGCGGCCGCACGGTCACCGTGCGGCTCATCGGTGTCGACACGCCGGAGTCCGTGGCGCCGGGACAGCCGGTCGAGTGCTACGCGCTCGCCGCGTCGCGCTACACCGCGCGACGGCTCGAGGGGGAGCGGGTGCGGCTGGAGCTCGACGTCGAGCGGGTCGATCGGTACGGTCGGACGCTCGCCTACGTGTGGCTCGGCGACGAGCTCTTCAACGAGACCCTCGTGCGCGAGGGCTACGCCGTCGTCGCGACCTACCCGCCGAACGTGCGGTACGTGGACCGGTTCACGGCGGCCCAGCGCGCCGCGCGGCAGGACGGGCGCGGCCTCTGGGGCCGCTGCGACGAGGGGACGGAGCCCGCGGGCGGCGACGCCTGTGACCCGGCCTACCCCGGCGTCTGCATCCCGCCTCCCCCGCCCGACCTCGACTGCGCCGACGTCCCCTACCGGCGGTTCACGGTCCGGTCGCCCGACCCCCACGGGTTCGACGGCGACCACGACGGGATCGGCTGCGAGACCTGAGACGACCGTGCGCGCGGGCCACGCCGCCGGGGCGGGCTACGGCTTCCTGGCCGTGGCGATCACCGCCATCGCCACGGAGCCCTGGCGGTCCGGCGGGATCACCCGCTCCATGAGCCGGATCAGCTCCGGCGTGAACAGCGGGTAGAGCGCGGCGTCGCGGATCCCGTACGGCACCCGCTCGCCGATCCGGACGTCGGTGAACCCCGCCTTCTCCATCTTCCGGGCGAAGACACGCTCCGCCATGGCGCCGGACACTCAGCCGGCCCAGGCGGCGTCGCTCGTCAGGATCTCGGGGGGCAGGTCCTCCTCGACGGTGAGGTCGGCCACGCACAGCCGTCCGCCGGGCCGGAGCACCCGGTGGATCTCGGCCAGCACGCGGGACTTCCGCGGCGAGAGGTTGATCACGCCGTTCGAGATCACGACGTCCACGCTCCCGTCGGGGAGCGGGACCTCCTCCATCTGGCCCCGGTGGAACTCGGTCCAGCCGCCCACCCCGGCCTCGGCGGCGTGGGCCCGGGCTCGCTCGACCATCTCGTCGAGCAGGTCGACCCCGATCGCCCGCCCGGTCGGCCCGACCTCCCGCGCGGCGAGGATCGTGTCGATCCCGCCACCGGAGCCGAGGTCGAGGACGGTCTCACCGGGGCGGAGCGCCGCGTGGAGGACCGGGTTGCCGACGCCGAGCGACCAGGCGATCGCTCCCGTCGGGAGGCCGGCGAGCTGCTCCTCCGTGTAGAGGCGGCGCGCCACGGTCTCGCCGCCGCCCGTCGGGATCGCGGCGTAGGCCTCGCGCACCGCCTCGGTGATCTCGCGCTGGAACAGCAGGTCCTGCGACATCGTCCCC
>BEHO01000351.1 GCA_002898915.1 bacterium HR12 | reverse complement strand
TACGTCGTCGCGGTGAGCGCCCCCACCGGGCAGATCTGGATCGTGTTCCCGCTGAAGGGCGAGCGGAAGTCCTCCCCCGCCGCGATCGAGACGCGCTCGCCGGCCCCCCGGTCGTAGAGCTCGATGAACCGGTCCCCGCTGATCTCGTCGCAGAAGCGCGTGCACCGCGCGCAGAGGACGCAGCGCTCGCGGTCCAGCTCCACCAGGGGCGACAGGGGCACCGGCTTGCGGAACGTGCGCTTCGGCTCGAGGTACCGGCTCTCCCCCGGACCGAAGGCGAGCGCCTGATCCTGGAGCGGGCACTCGCCGCCGCGGTCGCAGACCGGGCAGTCGAGGGGGTGGTTGAGGAGCAGGAACTCGAGGTTCGCCGCCTGCGCCCGTCGCACGACCTCCGACGTGGCCTGGGTCCGGACGACCATGCCGGGCGCGACCGGGGTCGTGCACGACGTGGCGAGCTTCGGCTGTCCCTCGATCTCCACGTAGCACTGCCGACAGGCCCCCGCCGGCGCGAGGAACGGATGGTCGCAGAAGCGGGGGATCTCGATGCCGAGCCGCTCCGCGGCCCGGATCACGAGGGTGCCCGCGGGGACGGCGATCCGCCGGCCGTCGATCGTGATCGTGACCGGCTCCCCGTTCACCGCAGCACCTCCGAGAGGGGGACGGGCCCGGGCGCGGGCTCCGGTGGCGCGGGCGCCGGCGGTTCGGGCGCGACCGTCGACGGACCCCGGCCGGTGAACGGGCACCGGCGCTCCTCGACGTGGCGCTCGAACTCCTCCCGGAAGTACCGCAGGCCCGAGGCGAGGGGGCTCACGGCCCCGTCGAGGAGCGGGCAGAACCCGCGGAACAGCAGGTTCCCGGGGAGGTCCTCGAGGAGGGCGAGGTCCTCCGGGCGCCCCAGGCCGGCCTCGATCCGGTCGAGGACCCGGCTCACCCACCAGGTCCCCTCGCGGCAGGGCGTGCACTTGCCGCAGGACTCGTGGGCGTAGAAGCGGAGCATCCGCCGGACCGCCTCCACGATGCAGTCGGTCTCGTCCATCACCATGACGGCGCCGGTGCCGAGCATCGAGCCGGCCTGCTGCAGCGACTCGAAGTCGAGGGCCACGTCGAGGTGCTCGGCCGTGAGCATCGGGGTCGAGGATCCTCCCGGCGTCCAGGCCTTGAGGGCCCGCCCCCCGAGGACCCCGCCCGCGTGCTCCTCGAGCAGCACGCGGAAGGGCGTCCCCATGGGCAGCTCGTAGTTCCCCGGCCGCTCCACCTTCCCCGACACCGAGAAGACCTTCGTGCCCGGCGAACGCTCCGGGCCGATCCCCGTGAACCAGGAGGCCCCGTTGCGCAGGATGTGGGGCACGAAGCAGAGGGTCTCGACGTTGTTGATCACGGTGGGGCTCGCGTAGAGGCCCTCCGTGGCCGGGAACGGGGGACGCTGCCGAGGCTGCCCCCGGTACCCCTCCAGCGAGGACAGCAGCGCGGTCTCCTCGCCGCAGATGTACGCGCCGGCGCCCCGGTGGAGGACCACGTCGAGCCGGTAGTCGGAGCCGAGCACCCGCTCGCCGAGCACCCCGTGCGCGTAGGCCTCCTCGAGCGCCCGGCGGAGGACCGAGCCGGGCCAGAGGAACTCCCCCCGGCAGTAGATGAAGGCGAGGTGGCTCCGCACCGCGTACGCGGCGATCGCGATCCCCTCGAGCACCTGGTGGGGTTCGCGCTCGACGAGCTCGCGGTCCTTGAAGGTCCCCGGCTCGGACTCGTCGAAGTTGCAGACCACGTAGGTCGGCTTGCCGGTGTCCTGCGGCACGAACGACCACTTCAGGCCGGTGGGGAACCCGGCGCCCCCCCGGCCGCGGAGCCCCGAGGCCTTCACCTCGGCGATGACCTCCTCGGGCGACATCGAGAGCGCCCGGCGGAGGCCCTCGTAGCCGCCGGCCCGCACGTACCCCTCGTAGGGGACGACCCCGTCGTCCCCCCAGTGGGCCGTGACGATCCGCGGCGTGCCGCTCACGCGAGCTCCTCCACCCCGGCGAGGACCCGGCAGGCGTGGCGGAAGTCGCGCGGCGCCACCCCCCGCGCGGGGGGCGGCACCTCGCCCCGACGCAGCGCGTCGACGAGCTCCCGCATCCGCTCCGGGGCCACCCGGTCGTGGTTGGCGAGATCGATCTGCACGACCGGCGCCCCGTCGCAGGCCCCGAGGCACTCCTCCTCGCGCACCGTGAACAGGCCGTCGGCCGAGGACTCCTGCCCCGGCCCGAGCCCCGCCGCCTCCCGGGCCGCGGCGTACACGTCCCGCCCGCCGCGGAGCGCGCAGGACAGGTTGGTGCACACGTTGATCAGGTGGCGCCCGGTCGGCCGGAGCCGGATCATCGTGTAGAAGCTCGCCACGGCCTCGACCTCGGCCGTGCGGAGGCCGAGGAGCTCGGCGACCGCGCGCAGTCCCTCCGGCGTCACCCAGCCCTCGACCGACTGGACGAGGTACAGGAGCGGGACGATCGCCGAGCGGGGCCGCGGGTACCGGGCGATGATCGCCTCGGCCTCGGCGCGGAGCTCCGGGGTGAGGACGT
>BEHO01000350.1 GCA_002898915.1 bacterium HR12 | reverse complement strand
GGGCCGGCCGACGCTGAGTTCTGATCGATCTCACCGGCCCCGCCGCAGAACCTCCGCGACCACCCGCGCGCCGGAGCGCTCGACGTCGCGGGTCGCGGTGAGCAGCGTGAGCGTCCCTCTCCGGGCGAGGGCCCGGAGCTCCTCGAGCGCCGAGCGGGCCTCGGGTCTCGAGAGCTCCTCGCGGTAGCGCTGCGCGAACCCCTCGAACCGCTCGGGCCGGTGCCCGTACCAGCGGCGGAGCTCCGGGCTCGGCGCGAGCTCCTTCGCCCAGCGGTCCAGCCGGGCCCCCTCCTCCGTCATCCCGCGCAGCCAGAGGCGATCCACCAGCACGCGGACGCCGTCCTCCGGCACCGGCTCCTCGTAGATCCGTCGCACCCGGATCGGCGCCATCGCTCGCTCCCGCGTCCGCTCGACCAGGGTACCCTGGATGCGTGGCGAACGAGATCGCGACCTTCGGCGCCGGCTGCTTCTGGGGCGTGGAGTGGGTCTTCCGCCGCGTCCCCGGCGTCGTCGAAGCCGTCTCGGGCTACGCGGGGGGCCACGTGCCGGATCCCACCTACGAGCTCGTCTGCACGGACACGACGGGGCACGCCGAGGTCGTCCAGGTCACCTTCGACCCCGAGCGGGTGACCTACGAGCAGCTCCTCGAGGTCTTCTGGGCGATGCACGACCCGACGCAGATCAACCGCCAGGGCCCGGACTTCGGCACCCAGTACCGGAGCATCATCCTCACCCATTCGGAGGACCAGCGCCGGGCCGCCGAGGCCTCACGGGCGGAAGCGCAGGAGCGGTACGCTCGGCCGATCGCCACCGAGATCCGCCCGTTCGAGGCCTTCTACCCGGCCGAGGACTACCACCAGCGCTACTACGAGCGGACCGGCAAGGAGCCGTACTGCCACGCGGTCCCGGTCCACACCCTGCGCGAGCTCGGCCTCGTCCCCGGTGCCTGATATCAGGCCCGCACCGCGCGGAGCGTCCCTTCCTCGTGACCTCGACCACGTCCGCCCCGGGAACGACCACCCACGACGCCGCGCCAGGACGGGGATCCCTGGAACGATCGGTGCGCCACGAACCGCCGCGCACCGGGGGCGGGTTCGAGCGGCGGCGCGAGCACCGGCCCGAGCTCGCTGGCGGCCTGCGCGGCTTGGTTGCCCGAGGGAGCGGTTGAGGCCTCAGCGATGGAACGCCGAGGCGGTCGTCCCGAGGGCGTAGAGGACGAACCCGTTGATCGCGAGCCCGATGATGGCGCTCCCCGGCGATGCCCCGATCTGCAGCAACGACATGAGGGCGCCGATGGCGGCGAGCACGAGCCCGATCATCCGGCCCTGCTCCTTCAGCGCGAGGACCTGCACCCCCGCGTAGATCTCGAGTCCGCCGACGGCGAGCATGACGATCCCGAACACGATGGCGACGCCGCCGAGGCTCCCCCCGATGAACCCGCCGCCGGTCACCGCGAACAGACCGCCGAGGAGTCCGAAGGCCACGCCGATGAACAGCAGCACCGCTGCCGCCGTGACGACGCCGGGTCGCTCATCCCCGCCCGATCGAGCCCCGTACGATCCGGGTTCCTGTCCCATGGCCCCCCTCCTCGGGAACGATGGCCGCTCGGGAAACCCTACGGGCCCCACCGAGACCACGCAAGCACCCTCCGCCGACCGTCGGAGGGCCCTCAGCAGGCGGGGACCGCGACGTGCTGGACGATCCGGACGACGGAGCCCCCCGCCACGGTGACCGAGTAGTAGTAGGTGGTGTCGAACGGCGTGACGGCCCGACGCAGGGCCCGCAGGGCCGCCGTTCGGGTGCCCGGCGACTCGCACTCACCGACGAACCGGATCGCGACCTCTCGCGAGACGGGCAGCGTCCGCAGTAGGGCGTTCTCGTTCCGAACGTAGACCGGCCAGTACCGGTACTCGTGCGCATCCCGACGCGACAGCCCGTCCTCCATCGCCGCGCGCACCGCCTCTCGGCCCATGAAGGTCTGGATCACGTCCACCGTCACCGTCGCCCGATGCACGTCGACGCCGCGCACGTAGGTCGGGTACGTACCGTCGGCGAGCACCGCCGGGTCCGGCGGGGCCGAGGAGCTCGGGACCACCGCCGCCGGGGTTGTGGGAGGGGCGGTGCCGACCGATGCGGTCGTCGAACCCTCGAGCGCCGAGCGGCGCTCCGGCATGCCCACTCGACCGCCATCCGGATCCGATCTCGTCCAGCCCACCACGACGCCCGCGGTCGCGAGGGCGATCGCCGTCGCGCCGATCACCGCCGGCGCCCACCTTCCAAGCCCGCTCCGATCCCGCATCGTTCCCCTCCTCCGTCCCTCCCTGCCCGGCGGTGGACGCGTCCCGTCCACAGAGACGTGACCGGGCTCCCGTCGCTGCGGTTCCCTGTTCCCGGCGGAACGGCCTGGCTCCGGGACCGAGGGCGAGCGCTCAGAACGGGTCGCGGCGGGACCACCGGGGCCCGACCGGGTCGCCCCCGACCCGGCGGCGTCCCGGCGAGAGACCGAGCGCGTCACCGACCCGTCGCCCCCCGCCCTCATCGAGGTGGTAGAG
>BEHO01000349.1 GCA_002898915.1 bacterium HR12 | reverse complement strand
GGACCTCGCGAACCGCCCAGCCCTCGAGCTCGCCGAGCGCGTGGCGGCGCTCGCGCCGGTGCCGGGCAGCCGGGTGTTCCTGACGAGCGGCGGCTCGGACTCCATCGACACCGCGACGAAGATGGCCCGCCGGTACTGGCAGCTCGTGGGTGAGCCCGACCGCACGCTGTTCATCACCCGGGAGCGCGCGTACCACGGGATGCACATCGCCGGCACCAGCCTGGCGGGCATCGAGGCCAACGCCGCCGGGTACGGGACCTTCGTGGGGGACGTGATCAAGGTCGCCTGGGACTCCGCGGAGGCGCTGTGCGAGGCGATCGCCCTCGTCGGGCCGGAGCGGGTGGCCGCCTTCTTCTGCGAGCCGGTGATCGGCGCCGGGGGCGTCTTCGCGCCCCCCGAGGGTTACCTCCGGGAGGTCCGCGAGATCTGCCGGGAGGCGGGCGTCCTCTTCGTCGCCGACGAGGTCATCACCGGTTTCGGACGGTGCGGCGACTGGTTCGCGAGCCGGCGCTTCGACCTCCAGCCGGACATCCTCACCTGCGCCAAGGGCATCACCAGCGGCTACCTGCCGATGGGGGCCGTGGTCGCCTCGCCGCGGGTCGTCGAGCCCTTCCGCGCCCCGGGGGCCGGGACGTGGCGCCACGGCTACACGTACGCGGGGCACGCGACCGTCGCGGCCGTCGCCCTCGCGAACCTGGACATCATGGAGCGGGAACGGCTGCCCGAGCGCGCGCTCGGCCTCGAGTCGGAGCTGGCGGCGGCGCTGGCGCCCCTCGCCGAGCACCCGCTCGTCGAGGAGGTGCGGGCCGGGCTCGGCGTGATGGCTGCGGTGCAGCCCTCGACCTCCGCGATCGCGGAGGACCCCTCCCTCCCCACGCGGCTCGTGGCCGCCTGTCGGGAGCACGGGATCATGACCCGGACCCTCGCCACCGGCGCCCTGCAGATCTCCCCGCCGCTCGTGATGGAGGACGCCGACCTGCGCGAGCTCGCCGAGGGGATCGGCGCCGCCCTCGACGCGCTCGCCTAGGGGCCCCGAAGGCTCGGCCGCCGCTTGCGCGACGGCCGAGCGCGGGGGATAGCCACCCACGAGGGAGAGAGCGGAGCCGGCGCGTCCGACCGCGAGTCCTTCACCACCCCCTCACGCTCGCGGGCTTACCTCCGGTATCGGCACGCGGGGGGGTCGGAACTTGAGCGACCCATCGCGGGACGTCGGCCCGACGTCGAGGGCCCAGGCCCCAGAGGGCGTCCGGCCCTGTCCCCCGGCGGCCACGTCGCCGCAGTCTTGAGGCGTCCGCGCGCAGGAGGAGGCGATGCGGAGCCCGTCGTCTTCGCTCGGCGAGCCGGCCGGATCGCTTCCGCTCGGGAACCGTCCGACGGGTTGGGTCGGTCATGGAAGGGAAGAAGGAGGATCGCTTGAGGCGCTACGCCGGTCTCGCGAGGTCGGTGGCTGCCTTCCTTGTCGTCGGGGGATCCCTGATGCCTGCCGGGCGAGCCCACCCCCTGAGGGTCTTCGACGCATGCGCCGCGCAGAGGAGATACGGCCCGCCCTGCTCGGACACGGAGACCTATCTGGCCGGTGACTGGGTCTATCTCCGCGCCTACCTGAAGCCGCGGCACGCGGGGAAGGTCGTTCTGGTCTGGAGGCGCGAACCTGGCTCTGGGAGAGGGTGGGAGCGGGTAGGAAGCAATCGCGTGAACCGCAACGGGATCGCCCGCTGGATCTGGGACACGAGTCTCGATGACGCGAAGGGCGACGCCGCGTACCGTTTCCGCTTCTCGCTCCCCTCCCACGGGAGCAGCGACGTCGTCCGTGTGTGGGTCGTGGCGGACGTGTGAGCAGGACCGCGAGGTCGGCCCTTGGGCTGCGCGCTGGGTGCGGGGGACCGGCGGCTTCCCGGCCTAGTGGAAGGAGTGGCCGCAGGCGCAGGTGCCCTGCGCGATGGGGTTCTCGATCGTGAAGCCGGAGGCCTCGAGGCTGTCGACGAAGTCGATCGTGGCCTCCGAGAGGTAGGGCGCGCTCATCCGGTCCACGACCACCCGCACGCCGAACTGCTCCTCGGTGAGGTCGCGGTCGGTGATCTGGTCGTCCAGGTACATCGCGTATCGCAGGCCCGAGCACCCTCCGGGCTGGACGGCGACCCGCAGCGCGATGTCGTCCCTCCCCTCTTCCCGGAGGAGCTCCTTCACCTTCCCCGCGGCGGCCTCGGTCAACCGGATCATCCTCATGCACCCTCCGACGCTCGTCTCCCGTCCATCATACCGGGCGTTCCGGATGTTCCCGACCCATCCGGTCGGGTTTCCCGGAAGTCGGCGACCTCGGCTCGCGCCGTTCGACGGAGCTCCTCGGGCGTGATCCGGAAGACGGCGTCCGGGGCCCCGGCCGCCGCCCACACCTCCCGATGCTCGAGGAGATCGGGATCGAGGTACGTGGGGAGCGGCGCGGGATGGCCGAAGGGCGGGGTCCCGCCCACGGCGAACCCCGTGGCGGCCCGAGCCTCCTCCGGGGTGGCGCGGCGCACCTCCCGCGCGCCCACGATCGCCGCGAGCTTGCCCAC
>BEHO01000348.1 GCA_002898915.1 bacterium HR12 | reverse complement strand
GGGTCGAGCCCGTCGCCGACCTTGAGCTTCTTCGTGCGCTCGATGATGGCCTCCATGAGCGGCTCCGCGATGCCGCCCACGGGCACCACCGTGGCGATGGCCATGCAGCGCTCGCCCGCCGAGCCGTACACGGCGGAGACGGCGGCATCCGCCGCCATGCCGATGTCGGCGTCGGGCAGGACGATCATGTGGTTCTTCGCCCCCGCCAGGGCCTGGACCTTCTTCCCGTGCGCCGCGGCCGTCGCGTACACGTACTTCGCGATGGGGGTGGAGCCCACGAAGGAGAGCGCCCGGATGTCGGGGTGCTCCAGGATGCGGTCCACGACGACCTTGTCCCCCTGCACCACCTGGAACACGCCGTCCGGCAGGCCGGCGTCGCGGAAGGCCTCGGCGAGCATGATGGAAGCCCCCGGATCGCGCTCCGAGGGCTTCAGGATGAAGCAGTTGCCGCAGGCCATGGCCGCCGCGCACATCCACATCGGGACCATGGCCGGGAAGTTGAACGGGGTGATCCCGGCCACCACCCCGATGGGCTGGCGTACCGAGAAGAGGTCGTACCCCGTCGTGACCTGCTCGCTGTAGTCGCCCTTGAGGAGGTGGGGGAGGCCGGCGGCGAACTCGAGGAGCTCGACCCCCCGCTCGACCTCCGCCAGGGCGTCGAACAGGCACTTGCCGTGCTGGCGGACGATGACCTTGGCGATGTCGGTCTTGCGCTGGTCGAGCACCTCGCGCATCCGGAAGAACAGGGCGGAGCGCTTGGCGAGCGGCATCGCCCGCCACTCGGGGAAGACCTCCTTGGCGATCTCGACCGCCCGATCGAACTCCTCCACCGAGGCGAAGTCGACCTCGTGGGTCTGCTCCCCGGTCACGGGGTTGTAGACGGGCCCCGTCCGACCCGACTCGCCCGGTACGATCTTGCCCCCGATCCAGTGGCTGATCCGCTCCACGGCCCTCAGCTCCTTCCCGCGTCCCGATGCTGGTCACGATGGTAGCGACATCCGGCCGGAAGGCGAACGGCCGTCCCGGCCAGTGGGACCGCGCCTCGGCGTCCGTCGGGGCGAGGGACGCACCGCCCGCGGTCGGTAGACTGCGCCCGGAGCGGACCAGGAGGGCGAGATGAGCGAGCTCAGCGCCGAAGAGATCGTCGATCTCTGCACCCGACACACCCTGTACGACTGGCAGGCCCAGAAGGCCGTGAACCCCATCCCGGTGGAGACGGCCAAGGGCTGTGAGTTCTGGACCGTGGACGGCAAGCGGTACCTGGACTTCAACAGCCAGCTGATGGGCGTCAACATCGGCCACGGCGACCCCCGGATCATCCGGGCCATCACGGAGCAGGCCGAGAGGCTCGCGTACATCACCCCGTTCGCGGCGACCGAGATCCGAGCCAAGCTCGGCCGGAAGATGGCGGAGATCATGCCGGGCGACCTGGACAAGGTCTTCTTCACGCTCGGCGGGGCCGAGGCCAACGAGAACGCGATCCGGATCGCCCGGATGGTCACGGGTCGGCACAAGATCCTCGCGCGCTACCGCTCGTACCACGGGGCGACGTACGCGACGATCAGCCTCACCGGGGACCCGCGGCGGTGGGCCAACGAGCCGGGGATGCCGGGCGTGATTCACGTGCTCGACCCCTATCACGGGCCGGATCGCCCGGTGGACGACGCCGAGACCGCCCTCCGGTACCTGGAGGAGACGATCCAGCTGGAGAACCCCGACTCGATCGCGGCGTTCATCCTCGAGCCGGTCACGGGGACCAACGGGATCCTCATCCCCCCCGACGGGTACCTCCAGGGCGTGCGTGAGCTCTGCGACCGCTACGGGATCCTCATGATCGCCGACGAGGTCATGTCGGGGTTCGGCCGCACCGGCGAGTGGTTCGCGGTGAACCACTGGGGCGTCGTCCCGGACATGATCACGATGGCCAAGGGCCTGACCTCGTCCTACGTGCCCCTCGGCGCCGTGGGGATGCGGCCCAAGGTCTACTCCTACTTCGACGACCACGTGTACTACGGCGGGCTCACGTACAACTCGCACCCGCTCGCCCTCGCGGCGGCCCTCGCGATGATCGAGGTCTACGAGCGGGACGGCATCTTCGAGCACGTCCGCAAGATGGGCGAGGTGATGCGCCGGCACCACCTGGAGCTGAAGGACAAGCACCCGAGCGTGGGCCACGTGCGGAACATCGGTCTGTTCGGGATCATCGAGCTCGTCCGCAACCGCGAGACGATGGAGCCGATGGCGCCCTTCAACGGCACGAGCGAGGAGATGAAGGCCGTCGCCAGGTACCTGGACGAGCACGGGCTCTTCACGTTCGTGCGGTGGCACACGATCATGACGAACCCGCCGCTCATCATCACCGAGGAGCAGCTCGCGGAGGGCTTCGAGATCATCGACGGCGCCCTCGAGCTCGCCGACCGCGCGGTGACCTAGGCCGTTCGGCCCTTTGACCGGCGGGGCCGGATGGTGCACGATCGGCCCAGGGACCGTCGGCCGCGCTCCGGGGGCTCGATGCGACAGGGATCGTCACGCCTCGTCTCCTGGCCGTTCGCGATGCTG
>BEHO01000347.1 GCA_002898915.1 bacterium HR12 | reverse complement strand
CGAGCGCGACATCAGCACACCCGCATCGTTCGCCTTCCCCGCGCATCGGTGGGAGCGGACGATGAGAGGAGGAGGGATCGTGGAACTCACCGAGAAGGATCGCGCCGCGCTCGCCCGAGCGCTCGAGGGGTTGAGCGAGCGGGTGCGCCTGCTGCTGATCACCGACCGCTCCGGCTCGCGGTCGGACTGCTGGCTCTGCCCCGAGACCGAGGAGCTCATCGGGGCCATCGCCGCCGCCTCGGACGAGGTGGAGCTCGAGATCGTCGACGTGCGAGAGGACCCCGGAGCCCTGGCCCGGTACGGGGCCATCGGCGTGCCGACCCTCGTGATGCTGCGGGCCGACGGCGCGGATCCGGGCATCCGGTTCTCCGGGATCCCGGCCGGGTTCGAGCTCGCCAGCCTCATCCAGGCGATCGCGCTCCTCGGCTCGGGCGATCCGGGGCTCGAGGCTCGGAGCCGCGAGGCGCTCGCACGGCTCGATCGGGACGTGACCATCCGGGTGTTCGTCACGCCGACCTGTCCGTACTGCCCCAGGGCGGCGCTCACGGCGATGCGGATGGCGATGGGCTCCGAGCGCGTCCGGGCCGAGATCGTGGAGGCGCAGGAGTTCCCCGAGCTCGCGGACGCGTACCGGGTCTTCGGCGTCCCGAAGATCGTCATCAACGACCGGGTGGAGGTCGAGGGCGCGATGCCGGAGTCGAGCTTCCTCGACGCGGTGCTCCACGCCGTCGCCGAGGACGATCCGGCCACCGCGGTCCGGAGCTAAGCCTCGCCGAGGGCGGTGCGGAGGCGTTGGCGGAGGGCCCGTCGGGCCCGATGGAGGGTGGCCTTCGCCGCGGGGACCGAGGCGCCCGTGGCGCGGGCCACCCCCTCCGCCGAGAGCCCGAGTCCGTCCTTCAGCAGGAGCACCGTCCGGTAGCGCTCCGGGAGCTCGGCCAGGGAGCGCACCACCAGGCGCCGCGCCTCGGACTCCTCGGCGATCTCCTCCGGGCCGGGCCCGAGGTCGGGGGGCTCGAGGGTCGGCCCCTCGCCGGTCGCGGCGGCCTCGAGGATCGCGTCGAGGGAGGCGGGCGTCCTCCGGCGGCGGAGCATCCGGCACTCGTTCGTGGCGATGCGGTGGAGCCACGTCCGGAGGCTCGCCTCCCAGCGGAACCCGTCGAGGTGCTGGACCGCCTTGAGGAGCGTGGACTGGGCGACGTCCGCCGCGTCCTCCCGGTGCCGACAGAGCTGCCGCGCGAGACGCGCCACGTCCTCCCGGTACCGGAGGATCTCGTCCGTCGGGCTCCGACCGTCGGGGGGATTGACCCTCGCCACGGTCGAAGGATAGGCCGGACGGGCGTCCTTCGGCCCTCGATGGGCCGGCGGCCACGTCGTAGGAGAGGGGCATCTCGACGGAGGGGAGGTCTGCCATGCGCGCGGTGGTGCTCGGCGGGGCGGGGGCGGTGTGCCGGGAGGCCACGCGGGACCTCGCGGCGACGAGCGGCTTCGACGAGATCGTGGTCGCCGACGCGGACGAGGGCGCGGCGGCGGCGCTGGTCGCGGAGCTCGGCGATCCGCGGCTCTCGGTCCGGGGGTTCCGCGTGGAGGACCGCGTCGGGTTGGTGGAGCTCCTGCGCGGGGCGGACGTCGTCGTGAACGGGCTCCCCTTCCGGTACGACCTCGCCGTCACGGAGGCGGCGATCGAGGCCGGGGTGGACGGGGTCGACGTGGGGAGCCCCAAGGAGCAGTTCGAGCTCCACGAGCGGGCGGCGGACGCCGGCGTGGTGTTCGTCCCCGGCGTCGGGGCGACCCCGGGGACGACGAACCTCATGGTCCGTCGGGCCGCGGAGGTCTGCGACCGGATCCTCGAGGTCGACATCGCGTTCGCGGCCTTCCGTTGCCTCGCACCCGCGCCCGGTCTGCTCGCCACCACGATCTGGGAGTTCGATCCCGAGGAGCCGGACCGCCGGGAGGCCACCTTCGAGGACGGCGCGATGCGGCCGGCCCCGCCGCTCGCCGACGAACGCGTGGTGCGCTTCCACGACCAGATCGGCGAGCGGTCG
Source organism: bacterium HR12 (assembly GCA_002898915.1). Lineage (GTDB taxonomy): Bacteria > Actinomycetota > UBA4738 > UBA4738 > HRBIN12 > HRBIN12. Next base: position 521 of record BEHO01000347.1, on the reverse strand, counting down.
GTGTTCGTCGTGCCCCACGACGAGGCGTTCACCCTGCCGCGGTCCTTCCCCGACCTCCGGCGGGTGGTGGTGCGCGGGTGCTTCCCGCCGCACGTCATGGAGGTGATGGCCGCGCTCTCCCGCGCCGGCCTGCTCTCGCGCCGGCCGGTGCGGGTGGCCGGCGTCGAGATCCCGTCGGTGGAGCTCGTGCGGGACCTCCTCGCCGCCTCCCCGCGGTCGCGGGAGAACGACGTGTGGGCCTACGGGCTCGTCGTGGAGGTGCTCGGCGAGCGGCACGGACGACGGGTCCGGTGCATCTACCGGAACGCGCATCCGCCCCAGGAGCGGTGGGGCGGTCCGTCCGCGTACTTCAAGAACGTCGGGATCCCGCTCTCGATCGGGGCGCAGCTGATCGCCCGCGGCGAGGTGAAGGAGGTGGGGGTGCTCGCCCCGGAACAAGCGTTGCCGACCGAGCCGTTCTTCACCGAGCTCGCTCGACGGGGCATCCGGGTCGAGGAGGAGATCGTCGAGGAGGGGCTCCT
>BEHO01000346.1 GCA_002898915.1 bacterium HR12 | reverse complement strand
GGCGGGTCCACCTGGGCGTTCGTCCGGAGCCGCCTGGCGCGCCTGCTCCGGCCGTCCCTCGTGTTCCTCGGGGTGTGGCTCCTCGTGCAGGTGGCGTTGCACCTCGCCGACCTGGGACGTCCGGCGGGCCCGCGCCTGTGGGGCGGGACGCGGCTCCTCCGTGGCATGCTGCCGCCCGCGGCGACGCTCCCGTTCGGGCCGCTCTGGTTCCTCGCCGCCTACCTCGTGGTCGTCGCCATCGCCCCCGCCACGGTGTGGCTGCATCGGCGCTTCGGGCTCCTGGTCCCGGCGGCGATGGCGCTCGCGACGGTCCTCGTGGACGTGGTGGGCTTCGGGTTCGGGCACCCGGGGGCGCGGTACCTGAACATCGCGCCGGTGCTGCTGTTCCCGCACCAGTTCGGCCACGCCTACGCCGATGGCTCCATGCTCCGGTGGCCGCGGCGGGCGTTCGGGGCGATGGTGGCCGTGGGGCTGGGCGGGCTCGTCCTCCTCACGAACCCCTGGGTGTTCCGTCCCTTCGGCGAAGCCCGCTACGACTGGTTCCCGACCATCGGGCACTATCCGAAGAGCCTGCTCGGGACCGACGTCGAGCCCATCTCCAACGCCTATCCCCCGACCGTGTGCTTCCTCCTCGCCGCCGTGTGGTCGATCGGGGCGGTGATGCTGCTCCGCCCGGCGCTCGCGCGGTGGGTGGCGCGCCCGGGCCCCTGGAAGGCGACGATCCTCGTGAACGGGATCATCATGACGCTCTCCCTATGGCACATTACGGCCTACCTGATCGCGATCCTCCTGCTGTGGCCCCTCGGCTTCGGGCACGAGGCGGACTCGACCGCCCGCTGGTGGCTGGAGCGGCCGCTCTGGATCGCCGCTCCCGGGCTGATCCTCGCCGCGCTCGTCCGGATCGTCGGGAGGTTCGAACGGCCCCCGCGCCGCTGAGGCCGTACCCTGGAGCTATGACCAGCACGGCGCCGGTGGAGGTCGACCGCCCGACGGGCGAGGGGGACGTCGAGCCGGACGTCCCGTGGGTCGTGATCGTCTGGAACGACCCCATCAACCTCATGTCCTACGTCGTGTGGGTGTTCCAGAAGCTCTTCGGCTACAGCCGGGAGAAGGCGACGAAGCTGATGCTGGACGTCCACCACAAGGGCAAGGCGGTCGTCGCCCACGGCACGCGCGAGAAGTGCGAGCACGACGTGGCGCGCCTGCATGCCCACGGCCTGTGGGCCACGATGCAGAAGGGCCGCTGATGGCCGGGGCCCGGATCCGTCGCACCCGTCGGGGCGACTTCGCGGTGCGGATCCCCGCGGCCGAGCGCGAGCTCCTGCGCGCCGTCCCGTCGGAGCTCCGGCGGCTGCTCACCGAGGGCGACCCGGCGTCCGATCCGGCCCTGCGGCGCCTCTTCCCCCCGGCGAGCCTGGAGGACGAGCGGCTGCGCGCGGAGTTCGAGCGACTCACCCGCGACGAGCTCCTCGCCGGGCGCCTCGCGGCGGCCGAGACCATGGCCCGGACGGCCGACGCCGATCGCCTGACCGAGGACGAGCTCCTCGCCTGGCTGGCGACCGTGAACGACGTGCGCCTCGTGCTCGGCACGCGCCTCGACGTGACCGAGGAGACCACCGTCGAGGACTTCGCCGGGCTCCCCGAGGACGACGAGCGCGTCCGCATGTACGCCGTGTACGCGTACCTGACCTTCCTCGAGGACCAGATGGTCGCGGCGCTCGCCGGCTGAGGCCCGCCTGCGCCACGGCCCCCTTGGGCGCTAGAGCACGGCGGCCTCGACGACGAGGTCGCCCTCGGCGAAGCGCTCCGGCCGCAGGGGGTGCAGGTCGAACGTCTCCGAGCGGCCGAGCGTGAGGAGCTCGGCCACGGCGCGGCCCGCGGCGGGGGCGTGCATGACGCCGTGGCCGCCGAAGCCGACGCAGAGCACGAACCCCGGCACGCCCGGCGCGTGGCCGACGATGGCGTGGTGGTCGGGGGTCTCCGGGTACAGGCCCGCCCAGGAGCGGGCCCGGTCGATCGGCAGCTCCTCGAGGAAGGGGAAGCGGTTGCCCACCCGCGCCGCGAGCTCCTCGAAGAACCGAGGGTCGACGGAGGTGTCGCGCCCCGGCGGGTCGTCGGGGTTCGAGTAGGCGATCACGTAGCCGCCGGCGCGCTCGCGCCGCACGAGGACGCCGGTGTCCAGGTCCACGCACATCGGGATGGGTTCCCCTGGGGGCGCCGGCGCGAAGGCGAGGTTCCGGCGGACGGGCTCGACCGGCACGTCCACGCCGAGCATGGCTGCCACCTCGCGCGCGTCGGCGCCCGCCGCGTTCACCACGACGTGGGCGCGCTCGACCCCCCGGGTGTGCTCGATCACGAACCCGTCGCGCGTGCGCCGGATGGCCCGGACCTCCGCGTGGCAGGCGATGCGCACGCCGGCGGCGCGGGCCTGGAGCTCCAGGGCGCGGGCGACGCCGTAGGGGTCGAGGAGCCCGTCGCGGGCGTGGAAGGTCCCCGCCCGCAGCCCGTCCGGCCGGACGAAGGGGGCGCGGGCGAGCACCTCCTCGGGCGAGAGCCATTCCGTG
>BEHO01000345.1 GCA_002898915.1 bacterium HR12 | reverse complement strand
GGAGACGCGCTCGCCGGCCTCGAGGCGCTTCACGAAGCTGACCCGCGAGCGCAGGGTCATCGCCGGGCGGAGCCCCTCGGCGAGGCCGGGGCCGGCGGCGATGCCGTAGATCGCCGCGCCGGGGCGGACCAGGTCCAGGTGGGCCTCGGGGTGGAGGATGGTCGCCGCGCTGTTCGCGGCATGGACGAGCCGGGGCGACATCCCGGCCGCGCGCACCGCCGCGACCGTGGCCAGGAAGCGCTCGAGCTGGGCCCGGGTGGTCGCCGGGTCCGACTCGGCGCTCGCGAAGTGGGTGAACAGGCCCTCGAGCTCCAGGTCCTCCTCGAGAACGGCGCGGCAGAGCTCCACGGCGCGCTCCGGGGGCCACAGGCCGACGCGGTGCATGCCGGTGTCGAGCTTCACGTGGACGGGCAGGCGCCGGCCGGCGCGTCGGGCCGCGGCCCCGAGGGCCCGGACCGCCTCCGGCGTGTAGACGCTCGGGGTGAGGTCTCGCGCCACGAGCTCGTCCTCCGCCCCCGGGGGCGCCTCGGAGAGGAGGAGGATCGGCGCCGAGATCCCCGCCTCCCGGAGGGCGATCCCCTCCTCGACGAGGGCCACCCCGAGCCGGCTCGCCCCGGCCTCCAGCGCGGCCCGCGCCACCGCGGCCGCGCCGTGCCCGTAGCCGTCGGCCTTCACCACGGCGAGGAGCTCGGCCCCCGGGGGCTTCAGCCGACACACGTTGTGCCGGATCGCCTCCAGGTCGACCTCGACCACCGTGGGGCGGTACCGGACGGGGTGGCGGCTCATGCCCCGTGGATCTCCCGGAGGGCCGGGGCGAGGTGCTCCAGGACGTCGACCGCGGTCGTGCCCTCGCCCGTCCGCTCGGCGGCGAGCGCCCCGGCTCGCCCGTGCAGGAACGCGCCGGCCGAGGCGGCGTCGACCGGCGGGAGCCCCCGCGCGAGGAGCCCCGCGATGGCCCCGGTGAGCACGTCCCCCGTCCCGCCCGTCGCCAGGTAGGGACCGCCCGTGGGGTTCACCCGGACGTGGCCCTCGGGGGTCGCGACGAGCGTGCGCGTCCCCTTCAGCAGCACGGTGGCCTTGGTCTCCGCGGCGAGCGCCCGCACCTGGCCCAGGCGGTCGGCCATCACCGCCCGCGAGGTGGTCCCGGCGATCCGGGCGAACTCGCCGGCGTGGGGGGTGAGCACGAGCTCCGACCGGCGCGCGGCGAGCTCGGGCGCCCGCCCCGCGAACGCGTTCAGGCCGTCGGCGTCGAGCACCACGGGGATCGGCGAGGTCGCCACGGTCTGCCGGATCCAGGCCGCCGTCGCCCCGTGCGTGGTCATGCCGGGTCCGAGCGCGAGGACGTCGGCGCCGGCGAGGCGCTCGGCCAGGGCCTCGGTCGCCTCCGGGGCCACGGTCCCCTCGGGGGTCTCCGGCAGCGGCAGGAACGTCGCCTCCCGCACCAGCGACTGGAGGACGGGCAGGATCGAGCTCGGCACGGCGACCTGGACGAGACCGGCTCCCACCCGGTAGGCGGCCTGGGCGACGAGCGCGACCGCGCCGGTCATGAGGCGCGAGCCGCCCACGACGAGCACGACGCCGGTCTCCCGCTTGTGGGTCTCGAGGGGCCTCGTCGGCACGAGCGCCGCCACGTCCTCCTCCTCCATCAGCCACAGCTCGCCCCGGATCAGGTCCGGCGGGAAGCCGATGTCGACCACCTCGACGACCCCGGCGTGCTCGGCGCCGGGGAGGAGGATCACCCCCACCTTCGGCGCGCCGAACGTCACGGTGACGTCGGCGAAGACCGCCTCGCCCTCGACGGCGCCGGTCGCCCCGTCCACCCCGGAGGGGATGTCCACGGCGACGACCGGCGGCTCGCCCTCGTTCAGGACCCGGATCGCCTCGGCCCACTCGTCCTCGGGGACCCCGCGGAAGCCGGTGCCGAAGATCGCGTCGATCGCGACGTCCGCGCGGGCGAGCTCCCGGGCGAGCGTCGAGCTCGAGAAGGGCCGGACGCGGGCGTCGGTCTCGGTCCGCAGGCGCGCCAGGTTCGTCGCCGCCGGCTCGCGGAGGTCCTCGGCCGCCTCGAGCATCAGGACGGTGACGCGGGCGCCCCACCGGGCCAGGTACCGGGCGGCCACCAGCCCGTCCCCGCCGTTGTTCCCCTTGCCGCAGACGACGACGGCGCGCGCGCCGTACGCGCCCCCGGCGACGGCGAGGGCCGCCCGGGCGACCTCGCGCCCGGCGTTCTCCATGAGGGTGGCGGCGGCGATGCCCCGCGCCTGCGAGGCGCGGTCGAGCTCCCCGGCCTCGGCGGGCGAGAGGACGGGCCTCACGGCGCGCTCCCCCGGTGCTCGCCCACCGCGAGGGCGAACGCCACCGCGTGGGTCCGCTCGTGGGTGAAGGTGACGAGGACGTCCGTGACGCCGAGCGCGTCGGCCCGCTGCTTCGCGTTGCCCTGGAGCACGACCCGCGGGGCCCCCGAGGGGGAGCGCGTCACGCTGATGTCCCGCCAGCGTCGGCCGCGGTACCCGCCGAGGGCCTTGATCACCGCCTCCCGGGCCGCGAACCGGCCGGCGTAGGACTCGGCC
>BEHO01000344.1 GCA_002898915.1 bacterium HR12 | reverse complement strand
TGACGATGGCGACCGTGAGCACCCGCATGCTCGAGACCCGGCGCGAGCGGATCCAGGCCACGCTCCTGCTCGCGCTGGCCATCCCCTGCTCGGCGCAGCTCGGCGTGATGCTCGGCATGGTCTCCATCACCGGCCCGGTGGGCGTCGCGATCTGGCTCGCCGTGGTGCTCGGCTCGCTCCTCGGGGTGGGCTGGCTGGCCGACCGGGTGCTCCCGGGCGAGCGGTCCGCGTTCCTCCTCGAGCTCCCGCCGATGCGCCGGCCGGGGCTCGGGCCCGTCCTCACGAAGACGGCGGCCCGGATCGAGTGGTACCTGCGCGAGGTCATCCCGGTGTTCGTGCTCGGGACCGCCGTCCTGTTCGTGCTGGACGAGACGGGGCTGCTCGGCCGGATCGAGGCGGCGCTCTCGCCGATCGTGGTGTCCTGGCTCGGGCTGCCGGCGGCGGCCACGGGGGTGCTCCTCGTCGGGTTCCTGCGCCGGGACTACGGCGCCGCGGGGCTCTTCGCGCTCGCCACGGCCGGCGCGCTCACCGTGCGCCAGACGGTCGTCGCGCTCGTCGTCATCACCCTGTTCGTCCCGTGCATCGCCGCCTTGCTCATGATCGTCCGCGAGCACGGGGTGCGGGTCGCGCTCGCGATGCTCGCCACCGTCCTCGCGGTCGTCCTCCTCGTCGGCGGGGCCCTGAACCTCGCGCTCGGAGGGCTCGATGTCCCGCTCGGGTAGGACCGGCCAGGTCCGGTGCGAGCTCTGCGGTCACCGCTTCGACCCCGCCGCGCTGGCGTGCCACGCGGAGTGCCCGCTCGGAGCGAACTGCACCCTGATCTGCTGCCCCCGCTGCGGCTACCAGGCGGTGGACACCGGGCGGACGTGGGTCGGTCGCCTCCTCGGCCGGCTCCTCAGGCGACGCTCGGGGCTCGGCGCCTCGGAGCCGGTCGTCCCCGTCGCCCCACGGCCGAGGCCGACGATCCCCCTCTCGCACGTGCTCCCGGGGCGGGAGGTCGAGGTCGTCGCCCTCCGCGACCTCCCCGGGACGAGCGCCTCGCGCCTGGCCGCCTTCGGCATCGTGCCCGGCAGCCGGGTCGAGGTCCTCCAGCGCCGTCCGACCCCCTTGATCCGGATCGGCGAGACCGAGCTCGCCCTGGGACAGGAGACGCTCGAGCGCATCGAGGTCGCCCCGCCGACCGGCCGTCGGGTCCGGCGGGCGAGCTGACCGCCTCGGGCGGCCTCAAGCACCCCGCCGCACCCGACGACACCTTGAGCGTGAAGACCTGTCCACACTGCGGGGGCCAGCTCCGGCCGTCGGTGATCAAGTGCATCCACTGCGGCTCGCGCCTGGACGAGCCGGACAAGTCGTCCGCCCCGGGGGGTGGGCCGGTCCCCTCGCCGAGCCCGGTCGCGGTGGCCGCCCCGGCGGGCCCCGCCGCACCGTCGGGAGCTCCCGACGGACCCGCGCCGATGCCCGACCGCACCCCGGCGCCACCGCCGAGCGTCTTCGACCCGCCCAAACCCCCCTCGCCCGACCCCTGGGTCACGCCCGCCGCGCGCTCCGAACCCCGCCCCGCGGCGGGCACGACGCTCCCGCCCGCGGTCGCGCCGACCCTGCGGGCCAAGCCTCCGCGACGGATCGACCTCCCGCTCCTCGCCGCGGGCGCCTTCGCCGCCATCGCCGCGGCCGTGGCCGCCACCTCGCTCTCGCTGCCGTGGGTGACCGGCACCCTCTCCGTGAGCGGGTCCCACGGGCGCGTCCGCGACGTGGCCGAGATCCCCTTCTTCGCCGACGACGCGATCGCGAGGAACCTCGTCATCGGGGTGGCCGTGGTCGTCGGGGTCCTCGGGCTCCTCTGGTTCTGGTACGGCCTCGACCGGGGGGTTCAGCTCCCCGCCCTCGCCCATCCCGGGATCGCGATGCTCGCCGGGATCGTCGGCTGGGGGACGGTGCTCCTCGCGAAGCTCGGCGGCTTCGTCTGGGAGACGGGGTTCGTCGCGCACGCCCGTGAGGCGGGGCTCACGAAGGAGGCCATGCGGGAACTCCTGGCCGATCGGGCCTCGCGCACGATGCGCTTCGCCGCCGAGGCCGGCACGACACGCTTCGCCGTCGCGGCGAGCCTGGCGTTCGCGGCCGGCGCGCTCGCCTGGTGGTCCCAGCGGGACCGCGCGCTCTGAGCTCCTCGGGGTTCACAGCTTCGGCCAGGCCTTGCCGGTCGCCCGGACCCGGCCCGCCGTGGCCTCGGCCGAGTACCCCCACCGTCGCGGGAGATCCACCACCGCCTCACAGCCGGAGCAGGTGAACCGGGTCCACCGCTTGCTCACGGTCTGTACGAGGCGGCATCCCGGGCAGACGAAGAACGCGATCTCCGCGGAGCAGGTGTAGCAGCGGTAGCCCGAGGCCTCGTCGGCCACGAGCTGGGGCGTGAGGCACCAGGGGCAGGTGAGGTAGGCCACGCCTCAACCCGCCCGGGGGTCCGGCTCCGCGAGGATCTTCGCCGCCTGCTCGGCGCGGTGCCGGGCCACGACGTCCCGGAACTCGGGGTGCGCGCGCGCGAGGATCTGCGTGGCCAGGATCGCCGCGTTCAC
>BEHO01000343.1 GCA_002898915.1 bacterium HR12 | reverse complement strand
CGCCGTAGAGCTCGAGGACGCGCTCGGGCGAGATCCCGAGGTACGTCGCGTAGGTCCGCAGGCAGGCGCGCACGTGGACGTCGCCGAGGAGCCGCTCGTACTCCTCGGCCTCGATCGCCTCGAGATGGTCGACGCGGATGCGCGTGTCGCGCGCGGCCTCCAGGAGCGAGACCCCGCGCCGCTCGCGCACCTTCCGGAGCGCCGACCCGAGCCCCTTCGCACCCACGGTGCACCTCCCGGCCACGGGAACCCCCGTATGCTAGCCGGCCCGCGGCCCCCTCGGCCCCGGTGTACCCTGCCGGCGTGGAGGCCGGGACCGTCACCGTCGTCGTCGAGATCCCCAAGGGCTCGCGGAACAAGTACGAGTACGATCCCGCCTCCGGCGCGATCGTGCTCGACCGGATGCTCTTCACCTCGATGCAGTACCCGGCCGACTACGGCTTCATCGAGGGCACGCTCGGCGCCGACGGCGACGCCCTCGACGCGCTCGTCTTCGTCGGCGAGCCCACCTTCCCGGGCTGCCGGATCCGCGCCCGGCCGATCGGCCTGTTCCGGATGCGGGACGAGAAGGGGCCGGACGAGAAGATCCTCTGCGTGCCCCTGCGCGACCCGATGTGGTCCCACGTGCAGGATCTCTCCGACCTCAACCCGAACCTCCTCAACGAGATCGAGCACTTCTTCGCCGTGTACAAGGACCTCGAGGGCCACAAGGTCGGCGTCGAGGGCTTCGGCGACCGCGCCGAGGCCCTCCAGGTCATCGCCGAGGCCCGCGCCGCCGCGGAGCGCTGAGCGCTCAAGGACCTAGGGCCGAAGGCCGATGCCGGGGGTATGGCTCGGGGGATACGGTTCGGGACGTTCGGCCACCGCCATCCGACGAGGGGGACCTCGGTGGACGCATCGACGATGGACGACGGCTCGGCGCTCACGGTCCTCGCCGCCCCGAGCGCCGTCGAGCTCCGGAGCGAGGGGCCGGTCCGCTACCTCGTGATCAGCGGACGCCAGGACGACGGGCTGTGGGGTCCCCTCGGCGCCCTCTGGCGCTCCGAGGACGGGAAGCGCGGGGGCTTCCTCGTGCACCCCTGGGCCCTGTGGGAGGGCAGCGAGATGGTCCGCTGCTATCGGAGCGCCCTGGCCCACGGCTGGACCCCCGAGGAGATCTACCGGTACTGGCAGCGCGAGGTCTGGCCGCAGGGCTACGTCGTCGACGAGGAGCGCTCGGCCGCCTCCCTCATGCTCCTCGCGGACCTCGTCGCCGCCCTGTAGCCCCCCGATCGTCCACGCGGACGAGGACGTCGGCGGGCTCGCCTCCCGCACACCGCTCCGGGTCTCCCGGTCGCTCAGCCGAACGATCCCCCGCGAGCCGCCTCCTCGCTCGGTCGCCTCGGCCACCTTCCCGAGGGGTCCGACGCCCGCCCACGTCCGCCGGGGACCGCCGCGGCCTCAGCCGCCGGCGCGGGCCGAGAGCATCTCCTCCCACTCCTCGGGCGTGATGAGCACGTCGCGGGCCTTGCTGCCCTGGGAGGGCCCGACGATCCCCCGCTCCTCCAGGAGGTCCATGATCCGCCCGGCCCGGGCGAAGCCGATCTTCAGCTTCCGCTGGAGCATGCTGGTGGAGCCGAGCTGGGAGCGGATCACGAGCTCCGCGGCCTGCTCCAGGAGCTCGTCGTCGCCCTCCAGGTCCTCGCCCTCGGCCGGCGGACGGCCGAGCCCCTCCACGCTCGCCTGGTACTCGGGCTCGCGCTGGGCCCGGATCCAGTCGGTCACCTGCTGGATCTCCTTCTCCGTGACCCACGCCGCCTGCAGGCGCGTCGGCTTCGAGGCGGTCGAGGGCGCGAAGAGCATGTCGCCGTGGCCGACGAGCTTCTCGGCCCCGTTCATGTCGAGGATCACGCGGGAGTCGGCCTGGCTCGAGGTCATGAGGGCGATTCGGCTCGGGATGTTGGCCTTGATGAGGCCGGTCACGACGTCCACGCTCGGCCGCTGGGTGGCGACGACGAGGTGGATCCCGACGGCCCGCGCCATCTGGGCGATCCGGCAGATCGCGTCCTCCACCTCCCGCGGGGCGACCATCATGAGGTCGGCGAGCTCGTCGATGACGACGAGGAGGTAGGGGAACTCGACGACCCTGTCCTCCTGGCCGGGCGGGATGCGGAGGGTCCCCTCGGCGAACCCCTGGCGGTAGCCGTCGAAGTCGCGCACCCCGACCATGGCGAGGACCTCGTACCGCTGCTCCATCTCGCGCACCACCCACGACAGGGCCTCGGCGGCGCGCTTGGGGTGCACGATCACCGGCATCAGGAGGTGCGGGAGGTCGGCGAAGTGGGTGAGCTCGACCCGCTTGGGATCCACCAGGACCAGCTTCACCTCGTCGGGCGTCGTGCGCATGAGGATCGACGTGATGAAGGAGTTGATGAGGCTGGACTTGCCGGCCCCCGTGGCGCCCGCGATGAGCAGGTGCGGCATCTTCGTGAGGTTCACCATCTGCGCCCGGCCGTGCACGTCCTTGCCGAGGGCCACCGTGAGCGGGCGCCGGTCCCCCCGCGCCGCCCGCGAGCGCCGGATGTCCCCGAGCATCAC
>BEHO01000342.1 GCA_002898915.1 bacterium HR12 | reverse complement strand
TGGCGCGAGCCGGGCTCGAACGAGCGCGACGCGGCCTCGGTCCAGGCAGTCGAGGGAGCGGTCCAGTCCTACCTCGCCAACCTGATGAACGAGGAGCAGGGCATCGAGCCGCTCGCGCCGGAGGCGATCCAGACCACCGAGTTCGAGGTCCGGGACATCCGCTTCGCGACCGACGGGGACGTCTCGCTGGCGGCGGCGCGCGCCTTCTACCGGGGCGGCGGTCCGCTGCTCACCGTGTTCCTGCGGCACGACAGCGGCAGCGTTCCCGTCTACTCCTGGGTGTTCATGATCGGTTCGCTGATCGGGCTCGCGATCCACCTGCCGCTGCTGGATCGAGCCGAGCGCAGGCGCAAGGACATCCTGACCGGCGGCACCGCCCCGGCCTGGTACGGACCCGCCTAGGAGGAGGAGACCGAGGTGCTGGCCGAGACCGTGCCCCTCATCGAGCAGGGAAGCGTGCAGTTCATCCTGTTCGGCGTGATGGTCCTCGCGGTGTTCATCACGCTCTGGCTCACGCTCCCGCGCTGACGCTGTCCGGGCCGAGCGTCCCGTCGTCGCCCACCACGGGCGCCCCGACCTCGGCCAGGGCCGCGCGGCGCTGCTCGTAGTAGGTGAGGATCTGCAGCTCCACCGCGAGGTCCACCTTCCGGACGGAGACCCCGGGGGGCACCGACAGGGTGGCCGGCGCGAAGTTCAGGATCGACCGGATCCCCGCGGCCACCATGGCGTCGGCCACCTCCTGCGCCGCGGCCGCGGGGGTCGCGATGATCCCGATCGCCACGCGGTGCTCCGCCACGATCGCCGGCAGATCCTCCGGCGGCCGAACGCGGAGCCCGTCGACCTCGCGCCCGACCTTCCCGGGGTCGGTATCCACGAGGCCCACGACGCGGAACCCCCGCTCGGCGAAGCCCCGGTAGCGGGCGAGGGCCTGCCCGAGGTTCCCGGCGCCCACGATCACGATCGGCCAGTCCTGGGTGAGCCCGAGCTCCCGCCGGATCTGATGGATCAGGTACGCGACGTCGTACCCGATCCCCCGCGTCCCGTACGAGCCGAGGTACGAGAGATCCTTGCGGATCTTCGCGGAGTTCACGCCGCTCGCGACGGCGAGCTCCTCGGACGACGCCCGGGTCACGCCGCGCTCCGCCAGCTCCACGAGGACCCGCAGGTACGTGGGGAGGCGCCGGACCGTCGCCTCCGGCACAGGACGGCTGCTCACGGCCCAAGCCTAGCCCGCGGCGGGATCGGTTTCACGAGGGCGCGAGACCTGCGCCACAGGGGACTCAGCGCCGTACGAGGTCCGCGAAGGCGCCCGGGTCGACCCGGACCTCGAACGCCTCCCGCCCGTCGATGACCACCACCGGGATCCGGATCCCGTACTCGAGCTCCAGGGTCTCGTCGGCGCTCACGTCGACCTCCCGGAAGAGGAAGGGCGTGCGTGCGCGCTCCGCGAGGATCACCTCCCGGGCCGCGTCGCAGAGCCCGCACCCCGGGCGCGAGTACAGGATCACCGAGGTCATCGCGGCGTGATGGTACCCGCGTCTGCTACAACGGTCCGGTGGACGAGGGGGACCGTACCGATCTCGAGCTGCACCGCCGTGTCGCCCTCGGCGACGCCGAGGCCTTCGAGGCCCTCTACCGGCGGTTCGCGCCGATCGCCTACGGCCTCGCGCGCCGGGTCACGGCCCAGGACGCCCTGGCCCAGGAGGTCGTGCAGGACGCGTTCCTCGCCCTGTGGCGCGCCCCCGAGGCCTACGACCCCGCGCGGGGGCCCTTCCGCACGTTCTTCCTCTCCCTCGTCCACCACCGGGCCGTGGACGCGGTCCGACGGGAGCAGCGCCTCCGGACCCGCGGGGAGCGCGCCGCGAACCTCGAACGCCCGGTCGGCGAAGACGTAGCGGAGGGCGTGGTGCGCGAGGCCGACCTCGAGCTGCGGCGCAAGCGGGTGCTCGCGGCCCTCGAGGGACTGCCGCCGGAGCAGCGCACCGTGCTGGAGTTGGCCTACTTCGGGGGCGCGACCCAGGCGCGGATCGCCGAGGAGCTCGGGATCCCGCTAGGCACGGTGAAGACGCGGACCCTGGCGGCCCTGCGGAAGCTGCGGCGGGCCCTGGAGCAGGAGGGATGATGGCGTGAGCGGAGAGCACGAACGGGAGCTCGAGCTCCTGGCCGGCCACGTCCTCTCGGCGCTCGCCCCCGAGGACGAGACCGAGACCGAGCGACTGCTCGCCGAGCACGTCCCGACCTGCGACACGTGCCGGGGCGCCCTCGCCGACCTCCAGGCCGTCGTCGGGGAGCTCGCGCTGGCGGCCGGGCCGGTCGACCCCCCCGAGATCCTCCTGGCGCGGATCCGTCGCGAGCTCCGCGAGGACGAGCGGCGGCGCCGCCGCGGCCTCGGGATCGTCGCGATGGCGGCCGGGCTCGTGGCGATCGTCGGCATGGCGGGCGTGTCCGTCTCCCTCGGGAGCCGAGCGACCCGCGCCGAGGCCGAGCGCGTCACGGCGGTGGAGATGCTGAGCGCCCTGCGAGACCCGGCGACGAGCCCCGTGCCCCTCGAGGCGATGTCGGCGACGGCCTCGGGGGG
>BEHO01000341.1 GCA_002898915.1 bacterium HR12 | reverse complement strand
GGTTCACGCGCTCTCGGCGCGCCGCCGAGCTCCTCGCCGAGTTCGTCCGCCGCGAGCTCCCCGCCGGGCTCCGCGAGCGCGTGAAGGCGTACCGGGCCGGGTACCTCGCGGAGAACCGCCGCGAGCTCGAGCGGCGGCTGGCCGAGGGGGACCTCCTCGCGGTGGCGTCCACCAGCGCCCTGGAGCTCGGCATCGACATCGGCTCGCCCGACGCGGCCGTCCTCGTCGGCTACCCGGGCACGCGGGCCTCGATGTGGCAGCGCCTGGACCGGGCCGGCCGGCGCGAGGGGCCGGCCCTCGGGGTCCTCGTGGCCCAGGACGAGCCCCTGGACCAGTACCTCGTCACGCACCCCGAGGACCTCTTCGACCGGCCGCCCGAGGCGGCCGTGATCGACCCCACGAACCCCTCCGTCCTCGAGCCCCACCTCGCCTGCGCGGCGCGGGAACATCCCCTGGAGGAAGGGGAGGTGGCCCGGTTCTGGCCGGGGGCCGAGCCCGTCGTCGAGCGCCTCGTCGCCGCCGGCGAGCTCCGCCGACGGGGCGGGCGCCTCCACCACGCGGGGCGCGAGGCGCCCCACCGGCGGGTGGACATCCGCAGCGCCGGCGGGCGGACCTTCCAGATCGTGATCGCCTCGACGGGCGAGATCCTGGGGACGGTGGACGAGGCCCGCGCCTACCAGCAGGTCCACCCCGGCGCGATCTACCTCCACCAGGGCGAGCAGTTCGAGGTCGTCGAGCTCGACCTGGTCCGCGCCGTGGCGCTCGTCGAGCCCGTCGACCCCGACTTCTACACCCAGGCGCGGGACCTCACCGACATCACCGTCGTCGAGGAGCTCGCGCGCGGCGTGACCGCCGGCGGCGTGCCCATGTCCTACGGCGCGGTGGACGTGTCGGACCAGGTGGTGGCGTTCGCCCGCAAGCACGTCGCGACCGGCGAGATCCTGGATGTGGAGCCCCTCGCGCTGCCGCCCCAGCGCCTCCAGACCCGGGCCGTGTGGTGGACGATCCCCCCGGCGACCCTGGAGCGCGCCGGGATCACCGAGGCGGTCCTGCCGGGCGCCGCCCACGCCGCCGAGCACGCGGCGATCGGGCTCCTCCCGCTCGTCGCGACCTGCGACCGGTGGGACGTGGGCGGGGTCTCGACGCCCTTCCACCCCGACGTCGGCGCCGCCGCCATCTTCGTGTACGACGGCTACCCGGGCGGCGCGGGCATCGCCGAGCGCGGCTTCGCCGACGCCGACCGCTGGCTGCGCGCGACCCTGGAGACGGTTCGGGGCTGCCCCTGCCCCCAGGGCTGCCCCTCCTGCATCCAGTCGCCGAAGTGCGGGAACGGGAACGAGCCCCTCGACAAGGCCGGCGCGATCGCGCTCCTTTCTGCGATGCTCGGGGAGGCGCGGGGATGAGGGACGTCTACATCGCGGTCGTCGGACCCTCCGCGGCGACGCCGGCCGAGCACCAGCTCGGCGAGGAGGTCGGTCGCCTGATCGCCGAGGCCGGCGCCGTGCTCGTGTGCGGCGGGCTCGGCGGGCTCATGGAGGCGGCGGCGAGCGGCTGCGCGAAGGCCGGGGGCCGCTCCGTCGGGATCCTGCCCGGCGAGAGCCGCCGCGGCGCCAACCCGCACCTCACGGTCGCCGTCGCCACCGGCATGGGCGAGGCCCGCAACGCGATCGTGGTCCGGAGCGCGGACGCGGTGATCGCCGTCTCCGGTGAGTTCGGCACGCTCTCCGAGATCGCGCCCGCGCTCAAGATGGGGAAGCCCGTCGTGGGGCTCGGGACGTGGGAGCTCGCGAAGGGCGGCCGGCCCGTCGAGGCGATCGTGCGGGCCGCCACCCCCGAGGAGGCCGTCTCCACCGCGCTCCGCCTCGTCGAGCTCCGCGCCTGAGGCGGTCGGGTCCGCCTCACGAGCCCCCCGCGGCGGGAGCCCGCGGCTCGCGTCGATCGGCCGGGCCGGAGGGCGCCAGGCCGGCCTCGCCCTCGATGTGCACGGGCGGCAGGACCCGCTCCAGCCACCGCGGCAGCCACCAGTTGGCGTGCCCGAGCAGCACCATCGTGGCCGGCACGAGGACGATCCGCACGAGCGTGGCGTCGATCAGCACGGCCACCGCGAGCCCGAACCCGATCATCTTCACCGTCGTGCTCTCGTTCAGCAGGAACGCGAGGAACACCGCGATCATCACCAGCGCGGCCGAGGTGATGACCCGCGCCGTCGAGCGGATCCCGACGGCCACGCTCTCCACCGTGTCCCGGTCCACCAGGTACTCCTCCCGCACCCGCGAGAGGAGGAAGACCTCGTAGTCCATGGACAGACCGAACAGGATCGCGAACATCACCATCGGCACGAACGAGACGATGGACACCGTCCGGTCCACGCCGATCAGCCCCGCGCCCCAGCCCCACTGGAACACCGCGACCACGGCGCCGTAGGCGGCGCAGATCGAGAGCGCGTTCAGCACCGCCGCCTTCACCGGCACCAGGATCGAGCGGAACACCAGCAGCAGGACGACGAACGAGAGGGCGACCACGGCGGCGATGAGCGCGGGGAGCCGGCCGGCCACCCGATCCGAGAGGTCTAGGAGCAGGGCGGTCAC
>BEHO01000340.1 GCA_002898915.1 bacterium HR12 | reverse complement strand
GGGCGCCGGCCACGATCACGTCGCCCCGACCCGGCGCCATGACGGGGATGGCGGATCGCTCGGCGTTCGTCATCCGCGCGAGCTCGTCGAGGATCCGCTCGGCTTCCTCCAGGGACAGCCACGTGCGGTGGGTTCGCTCGGGGTCGTACCGGTCGAGCCCGAGGGAGATCGCCTGCACCGTGGTCGCCGTGCCCGCCACCGAGATGAGGGTCCGGGCCCGCCCCACGGCGAGGGAGCCCCCGACCTCGTCGAGCACGATCTCGATCGCCGCCGCCATCGCCTCCAGCTCGGCCGCGCTCGGCGGGTCGCTGGTCACGAACCGCTCGGTGAGCCGGACGCTCCCGAGCCGCGTCGAGACGGCGGCGAGGGGCTCGCCGTCGCCGAGCACGAGCTCCGTCGAGCCCCCGCCGATGTCCAGCACGAGGTGCGGCGGTGGCGCCAGGGTGGGGTCCAGCCCCGCGGTCGCGCCGAGGAACGACAGGGCCGCCTCCCGCTCACCGGAGAGGACCTCGAGCTCCGTCCCCGCGTGCTCGCGGACCGCGGCCGCGTACCCCTCCCGGTTCGATGCGTCGCGCACCGCGCTCGTCGCCGCCACGCGGATCCGCTCCGCGTGGAGGGCCCGGGCCCGACGGCAGTACCAGGCGAGCACCTCGACCGTCCGCCCCAGCGCCTCGGGGTCGAGCCGCCCGGTCTCGTCGACCCGGTACCCGAGCCGGGTGATGACCATGTCGCGGGCGAGCTCGCGGAAGCCCCCCGAGGGATCCGGCTCGGCGACGAGGAGCCGGATGGAGTTCGTGCCCTGGTCGATGGCCGCGACCCGACCCGGGCGCTCCTCGTGGATCGGCTCCACGCGCTCGGCGACCCAGGCACCGACGGGGTCGGGGCCGCCCGCCAGGTGGTGGGCGTAGTGGGCGTGCAGGCACTTGATGCCGACACGGGTCCCTCCAACGCCGCCGAGGTCCCTCGCCGCCGGAGCGCCCCGCGCGCGCTCGAGCGCGTACGCCTCGTGGGCGGCGGCGAGCGCGCGGGCGAAGCCCTCGTCCCGCTCGGCGCGGGCGTTCAGCTCCGCGATGGCGCCCCCGGACTCCAGGCGCGAGACGGCCCGGACCGCTTCGGGACACGTGAGCCAGAAGAGCGTGGGGAACGGTCGGCCCTCGGCGTCCAGCGGTCGGTTCCGGATCACGAGGGGGTGCCCCGGCGCGCAGCGCGCCACCACGGTGAACGGGGTGGTCGGCTCCCGCCCGAGCTGCTCGCGGACGGCCTCGAGATCGCTCCCTCGGAGCTCTCCCACGGCGAGGAGGCTACTTGCGCTTGTGCTCGACGGCGCGGCGGAGATCCACCTGGCGCTCCTCGCTCTGGCGCATGAACTTCTTGAGACGCGCCTCGAAGTCCGGATCGACGCCGCGGCGCGGACGTGGGGGCGCGGGGTCCTGGAGCGCCTTGATCGACAGGTCGATCTTGCCGTCCTCCTTGATGGCGATGACCTTCGCCTGGACGACGTCGTTCTCGCGGAGGTGGTCGTGCACGTCACGCACGTAGTTGCGGTCGATCTCCGAGATGTGGACCAACCCGACCTTCCCGCCTTCGAGGGTGAGGAACGCCCCGTAGGGCGTGATGCGTGTGACGGTCCCCTTGACGACCGCGCCGACCTCCAGCTCTGCCAGCGGACCCTCCTTACCCGGCTCATGGGCTCCCCTTCGGAGCCCGGGGCCCCACTATCCCACCGGGTTGTCAGGCCCGTCAATGTGGACGGATCCGCGCGCCAGCTGGGCCTCTAGCACATCTCCGGTCTCGGAGCGTCCGGCACGACGAGGGCGATCTCCCCCGGTCGGACCATCCCGAGGCAGGCCCGCGCCAACCGCTCCAGCTCCACCGGATCGTGGAGCCTGGCGATCTCGGCGCGGAGCCGGTCGTTCCGGGCCTCGAGCGCGGCGGCGCGGCGCTCGAGCTCCGCCAGCCGGGCTCGCTGGTCGAGGTACTGGCGGGCCGGGACCAGCATGAGCAGCGTGAGCACCCCCATGGCCACGAGGAGCGCCGCGGCCCGTCCGGTGCGGCGCGGACGGTCCCGCGGGATCGTCCGGGAGGCGCTGCTCATCCGCCCGCCCTCCGGATCGCGTCCCGACCCGCGTAGCGGGCGGTGTCGCCGAGGTCCTCCTCGATCCGGAGCAGGCGGTTGTACTTCGCGGTGCGCTCGCCGCGGGCCGGCGCGCCGGTCTTGATCTGCCCCGCCCCGGTGGCCACGGCGAGGTCCGCGATCGTGACGTCCTCGGTCTCGCCGGACCGGTGGCTGACCATGACGCCGTACGCGTGGCGGCGCGCGAGATCCACCACGTCGAGGGTCTCCGTGAGGGTCCCGATCTGGTTCACCTTCACGAGGATCGCCGTGGCGACCTTCTCGCGGAGACCGCGCTCCAGGCGCTCGGGGTTCGTGACGAAGAGGTCGTCCCCGACGAGCAGGACGCGCGCCCCGAGCTCGGCCGTGAGCTCGGCCCACCCGCCCCAGTCGTCCTCCGCAAGACCGTCCTCGATGGACACGATGGGGAAGGCGTCGAGGAGGCCGCGGTAGAAGGCGACCATCTCCGACGCCGAGCGC
>BEHO01000339.1 GCA_002898915.1 bacterium HR12 | reverse complement strand
CCGCGATCCGCTCCAGCCGCTCGATCCTCGAGATGAGCGCGTGCGGCTGCGCGTCCGTCTCGGGCATCGTGGCGCGCACCAGCACGAGCTCGAGGGACAGGCGCGGCGAGGTCGTCCAGCGCATGTCGGCCTGGGCGGCGAGCAGGAGCGAGATCACCCGCGCGAGCTCCGCCGCCGAGAGCTTCGCCGCCTGCGCGGCGAGGCGCTCCACCTCCCCCTCCGGCACGTCGAGGAGCTCGGGCTGCCCCGGCGCCGTCTTGACGAGGAGCAGGTTCCGGAAGTGCGCGAGCGCCTCGGAGGTCACGTGCCGCAGGTCCTGCCCCTCCTTGACCAACCGGTCCACGAGCTCGAACACGCCCTTGGCGTCCCCCACCGCCACGGCGTCGGCGAGGGCGTACACCGCGTCCGATCGGCCGCCACCGATGAGCGAGGCCACCACGGTCTCGTCCACCTCTCCGGCGCCGAGCACCGCGGCCTGGTCGAGCAGGGAGAGGGCGTCCCGGAACGAGCCCTCGGACTGGCGGGCCATCGCCTGCGCCGCTCCGGGCGAGAGCGAGATCCCCTCGGCCTCCGCCACCCGCAGGAGGTGCTCGGCCACCAGCTCGGTCGAGCCCCGGTGGAAGTCGAAGCGCTGGCACCGACCGACGATCGTCGGCGGCATCTTGTGGGGCTCGGTGGTGGCGAGCACGAACCGCACGCCGGGCGGCGGCTCCTCGAAGACCTTGAGGAGGGCGTCGAAGGCCTCCCGCGACAGCCGCTGGGCCTCGTCGATGATGTAGACCTTCTCGCGGCCCTGGACCGGGGCGGTCGGCGCCTTCTCCCGCAGCTCCCGCGCGTCGTCCACCCCGCCGTGGCTCGCGGCGTCGATCTCCACCACGTCGAGGTGCTGCCCCTCGCGGATGGCCACGCACTGGGCGCAGGTGCCGCAGGGCTCCGGGGTCGGGCCCCGCTCGCAGTTCACCATCTTGGCGAGGATCCGGGCGGTCGAGGTCTTCCCGGTGCCGCGTGGACCGCAGAACAGGAAGGCGTGGGCGAGGCGCCCCTCCCGCACCGCCCCCATGAGGGCTCGGACCACGTGGTCCTGACCGAGGACCTCGTTCGGCCCCTGCGGCCGGTACTTCCGGTAGAGGGACTGGTACTGCTCCTCGGCCACGCCTCCCCCTCGCTCTCCGGTGCGGAGAAGTCTAGTGGTGGCCGTGCACCCGCCGTCGACCGCGCCGGACCTGGTCGCGTCACCGGCCGGTGGCTCCGGTCAGGCACGCCCGCGGCACCCGCCACGCCCCGCTTACGGCTGCTTCCTTCCGGACCTGACCGGGTTCACGGGATGACGTCGCGCGGGACCCGACCTTCAACGCCCCGTGCCGGGAGCGAACGCGGACCCGACGGGCCTCGGGCGGGGATCCAGCCCCGCTGGAGCGGATTGCGGGTACAGGGCACCGCTAGCTCCCCGCCTGGCACGGCCACCTCGGCGAGTATACGGCCCGGGCCGACACGGATGCCTTCCCGCTGCCCGAAGGGCGCCATACAATCGTTCTCGGAGGCCGCATGGAGGAAGGAGGTGAGCCATGCACGCCTTCGGTATCGCGGCGCTCCTCGGGCTCGCCGTCATGATCGTGGCGGCGCTCGCGGAGCGGTACCTCACCAGGGTGCCTGAGGTGCGTGCGCTCGTGTTCCTCGGCCTCGGCATCATCGCCGCGTGGGTGATGGACTTCGGCCTGTGGCGCGAGTGGGAGATGCCCACCCGTGCGGGCTGGCTCGACGTCACCCTGAGCGGCGCGATCATCGGGGGTCTGGCGCACGCCTGGCACGTGGTGCTCGGCTTCATCGGTGGCCTGTCGCGGAAGGTGACGGACGAGGCCACGACGATCGAGCGCACGCAGCTCCGCGCCGCCTGACCCGAGCCCCGAGCGTTCCGAGCCTTCGGTCGTGTGGCCCTGTCGTGCCGGGCCCGCCGGAGGCTCGAACCGTCCCCGAGCCGGGGCCGCCGGCCGTAGGATGGCCCCGTGGATCCCGAGATCGAGACGAGGCTCCGGTCGACCCTCGAGCGTCATCCCGAGGTCGTCGTCGCGTACCTGTTCGGATCGGCGGCCCGCGGTCGCGCCGGCCCGCTCTCCGATCTCGACGTCGCCGTGCTCCTCGCGGAGGGGACGGACGCCGCGTCCGCCCAGCTCGACCTGATCGGCGACCTCGCGGCCGCGACGGGAACCGACCGGGTGGACGTGGTCGTGCTGAACGAGGCCCCCAACGAGCTCGCCTTCCGCGTCGTGCGCGACGGTCGCCTCTTGCTCTGCCGCGACGACGCGGCGCGCGTCCGCCATCGGGTTCGGACCACCCTGGAGTACCTCGATCTCGAGCCCCTCCGGCGCATCGTCGCCGGGGGCCTCCGGCGCCGCCTGGCGGAGGGGAGCTTTGGTCGACGCTGAGGTCCTCCGGCTCCGGCTTCGCGAGCTCGACCGCCGCATCGGCGCCCTACGCGAGGCCCGGGCCGCGGGGCGCGAGCGGTTCCTCTCGGACCCTCAGCTCCAGGCCGCGGTGGAGCGGCACCTCCAGCTCGCGCTCCAGTCCGCCCTCGACGCCGCCGCCCACGTCGTCGCCG
>BEHO01000338.1 GCA_002898915.1 bacterium HR12 | reverse complement strand
TTACCGAGATCGCCGCCAAGGCGGGGTTCCTCGAGGAGGAGGTGGAACCCTACGGTCGGTACCGCGCCAAGGTATCGCTCTCGGCCTACGAGCGCGTGAAGGACCGGCCCGACGCCAAGCTCATCGTGACCACCGCCATCACCCCGACGAAGGCGGGAGAGGGGAAGACGACGACCGCGGTCTCCCTGACCCAGGGCCTCGGCAAGCTCGGCAAGAACGTGATCCTCGCCCTGCGCGAGCCGTCCATGGGCCCGGTCTTCGGGATCAAGGGGGGCGGGACCGGAGGCGGCTACGTGCAGGCCGTCCCCATGGAGGACATCAACCTCCACTTCAACGGCGACTTCCACGCCGTCACGGAGGCCCACAACCTCCTGGCCTCGGCCATCGACGCCTCGCTCTACTTCGGGAACCCGCTCGGCATCGACCCACCCACGATCACCTGGCCCCGCGCGCTGGACGTGAACGCCCGGGAGCTCCGCTACATCGTGATCGGGCTCGGGGGCAAGGCCCACGGGGTCCCGCGGGAGAGCGGCTTCATCATCACCGCGGCTTCGGAGATCATGGCGATCCTCGCCCTCGCCGAGGACCTCCAGGACCTGCGCCGGCGCCTCGGGCGCATCGTGGTCGCGAACACCTACGACGGGAAGCCGGTCACCGCCGAGGACCTCAAGGTGGCGGGGGCGATGGCCGTGATCATGAAGGACGCGATCAAGCCGAACCTCGTCCAGACCCTGGAGGGCCAGCCGGTGATGATCCACGCCGGCCCCTTCGGCAACATCGCCCACGCCAACAGCTCGATCATCCAGGCCCGCATGGCGCTCAAGCTCGCCGACTACGTCGTGACCGAGGGCGGGTTCGCCTCGGACCTCGGCTTCCAGAAGTTCTGCGACATCGTCTGCCGCGCCGGGGGCTTCACCCCGAGCGCCGCGGTGCTCGTGGCGAGCGTGCGCGCCCTGAAGTCCCACGGCGGCGTCCCCTTCGAGCAGCTCTCGCAGCCCGACCTCGAGGCGGTGCGCCGGGGCTCGGAGAACCTGGCGGCGCACATCGGGATCGTGAAGGCCTACGGGCTGCCCTGCGTCGTCGCCATCAACCGCTTCCCCAGCGACACGGACGAGGAGATCGCGCTCGTCGGCGAGCTCGCGGCCCAGGTCGGGGCGGAGCGCACCGTCGTGAACGAGGGCTTCACCAAGGGCGGCGAGGGCGCGATCGAGCTCGCCCAGGCCGTCCTCGAGGCCGTGGAGCAGCCGAACGATTTCCGGCTGCTCACCCCGCCCGGGACCCCCATCAAGGAGCAGATCGAGGCCATCGCCACCCGCCTGTACGGCGCGGACGGCGTCGACTACCTGCCCCAGGCGGAGAAGGACATCGCGCTCATGGAGGCCCTCGGCTTCGGCGACGCGCCGGTGTGCATGGCGAAGACGCACCTCTCCCTCAGCCACGACCCGACGCTGCTCAACCGGCCACGGGGATGGCGCCTGCCGGTCCGCGGCGTCGTCCCGAGCGCCGGCGCGGGGTTCGTCGTCGTGCTCTGCGGCGACATGCAGCGGATGCCCGGGCTCGGGCGCACGCCGGCGTTCATGAACGTCGACATCGACGAGCAGGGGCGCACGGTCGGCCTGTTCTGATCCGTCGGCCGGGGCCGTCGGCCGGGCCTGCCGCGCACGGGCCCCGCTGGCGGCCCCCTCAGCCTGCGAGCAGGGCCGGACCCTCGATCCGGATCCAGACCGCGCGCGTCACGGCCTCATCGCGCTCGAAGTCGAAGATGCCGGGCCCGTCCGGTGCGGCCTCCCAGACCGAGCCGCACGCCGGACAGACCCAGAGGGACCGGGCCTTGGGGTCCGGGTCCCTCGGGGGTGCGCAGGTATGGACGTACTCCACGGCCCCTCCGGGATCACACGCTTGTGATTCCGGAGGCTACCACACCGAGGGGCGCTCAGCTGCGAGGCCGGGTCTTGTTCGTGTCGTAGATCGGGAGCACGTCGACCGTGGCCGGCACCGTGCCCTCGCCGAGCGCTACCTCGACGGTCGTCCCCGGCGTCGCCAGGTCGCTCCGCACCACCGCCATCCCGATCTTCCCGAACCGGGGGCTGTCCGTGGGGCTCGTGAGCGTCCCCACCTCCTCCCCGTCCTTGAACACGGCCGCGCCGTACTCCGGCAGCTCGTCGGCCTCGTAGCGGAGCGTCACGAACCGGTTCGGCGGCGCCGCCGCGATCTCCGCGAGGCGCGCCTTCCCGACGAACTCGACCGGCCGGTCCAGGGCCACGAGCCGGTCGAGGTTGAAGTCGTACGGCGTGCGCTGGTGCGCCTCGTAGTCGTAGTCCGTGACGATGAGCCCCGCCTCGACCCGCAGGATCTCGATGGCCTCCACCCCGAAGGGCGTCACGCCGGCGCCGACGATCGCGTTCCAGAGCCTCGGCGCGTCCGCCGGGTCCGTCAGGAACAGCTCGTAGCCGAGCTCGCCGCCGAAGGCGGTCCGCGACAGGTACACGGGGACGCCGCCCACCTCCACGGGCTCGGGGATGAAGCGGAAGTAGCGGAGCGCCTCGCGGCTGAGGTCGGCCGCGGTGAGGGTCTGGAGCACCTCGCGCGAGCGCGGGCCGAGCACGCCGAGGGG
>BEHO01000337.1 GCA_002898915.1 bacterium HR12 | reverse complement strand
AGACCATCGACCCGCCGGAAGTTCCCGATCGCCACCAACCTCGTGCCGTCGGGGGTGATGTCGATCTTCATCACCCGCGGCGCGTTGGTCCAGGGATCGCTGAAGGTGAAGTCGAAGGACGTGTCAACCGACCCGGTAGCGACGTCCACCGCGGCGAGAGCCTGCACCGACGCACCGCGGATGGCCATGAAGCTCCCTGCGACGTACAGCCGGTTGCCCGACAGCGCGAGGTCGAGGACCCGCGCGTTGGCGTTCGCTCGGAAGGACGTCACGACCGCGCCGGTGGTGAGGTCGAGCAAGACGACCCGCTTCCGCGTCAGTCCGTTGACGGTCGTGAACCGCCCACCGACGAACACCGATCGCCCGTCCGAGCCGGCCACGAGGGCTTCGACGGGTCCGTCGAGGATCGGGACCCAGTCCTGACGGATCCGCCCCGTGGAGGCGTCGAACGCGAACAGGTAAGGGCGAGGGTAGACCGTCGAGCGGTTCGCTTCGCGCACCTCGGTGAAGGTGCCACCGACGATCACGGTATCGCCGATCTGCACGATGGCGTTGACCTGGCCGTCCAGGACATGCGGGGTGCTATCGCTCGGGTCCGCGGAGACGATGCTGGTGTGCTGAGCGTTCACCGCGAGCACGGGCGTCGGCGCGAGGATCCCCAGCACCAGCCCCATCGCGAACACGCTCGCGAGGAACCCCGGCCGGGAGACCGGTGGGGACTTTCGCAGATGCGTTCGCCGGATCATCGGGCCTCTCAAGGCAGCTCGTCGTTCGGGACAGCGATCCTACGCCGAAATCCCCCTACCGCCATCGGTCTTACGGGTGGTTCCCCTCCGCCTATCGGACGCTCGGTACGGCCGAAGCTCCTACACCGGCCAGAGCCCTACCACGCATCCCGGGACCGGTGGAGGCGTCCCCTCGAGGCTTCCACATGGGTAATACGGCTCACACGCCCTTCAGGTAGGCCACGGTCTCGCCGAGGCCGTCCTCCAGGTGGGTCCAGGGCTTCCAGCCGAGGACCTCGGCGGCGAGGGACGGGTCGAGGGCGATCCGCCGGAGCTCGCCCTGCGGGAGCGGGCCGTACGAGGGTTGGCCGGTGAACCCGGTGAGTCCGGCGAGCATCTCGTAGAGGCGGTTCACCGAGGTCTCGATCCCCGTGCCGACGTTCACGAGCCGCCCCGAGCCCCGCTCGACGGCGAGGGCGATCGCGTGGACGGTGTCGTCGATGAACACGAAGTCCCGCGTCTGGTTCCCGTCCCCGAAGATCGTCGGCGCCTCACCCGCGAGCATCTTCGTGGCGAAGATCGCGACGACGCCGGCCTCGCCGGAGGGGTCTTGGCGGGGCCCGTAGACGTTGGCGAGGGCGAGGGCGGTCCAGTCGATCCCACGGAACCGCTCGTAGTACGCGAGGTAGTCGATGGCCACCCGCTTGCTGATGCCGTAGGGCGAGATGGGGCGCCCGGGGGCAGTCTCCTTGACGGGCAGCCGCTTCGGCTCGCCGTACATCGTGCCGCCGGAGGCCGCGTACACGACCTTGCGGACCCCGGTCCGCGCCGCGCACTCCATCACGTTCAGGAACCCCATCACGTTCACGCTCGCGTCGTGGACCGGGTCCGTGAGGGACGGGCGCACGCCCGACTGGGCCGCGAGGTGCACGACCACCTCGGGCCGGTACCGCTCGAACAGCGGCAGGAGGCCCTCGGCTCGGACGTCCATGTTGAAGAAGGTGAAGGCCTTCCCGTAGCCCCGGGCCTCCATCAGGTTCGCGATGTGCTCGGTGGACAGGTCGTCCACGGCGACGACGCGGTGGCCCTCGGCGAGGAGCCGGTCGCACACGTGCGAGCCGATGAACCCCGCGCCGCCCGTCACCAGGAACGAGGTCATCGGAGCTCCAGCCCGGGATCGGCCTCGACGTCGAAGCCGGTGCGCTCGCCGCGCGCGAGGCGCGAGGCGCCGGCGCAGGCGATCATGGCGGCGTTGTCGGTGCAGAGCTCGAGCGAGGGGTAGAGCACCCGCAGGCCGGCGGCCTCGCCCTCCGCCGAGATCCGCTCACGCAGACGGGTGTTGGCCACCACCCCGCCCCCGAGCAGGATCGTGCCCACGCCCTTCTCGAGGGCGGCCCGGATCGTCTTCGCCACCTGCACGTCCACCACGGCCTCCTCGAACGACGCGGCCAGGTCGGCGGGATCCACCGTCCTGCCGGCCTCGGTCTCGGCCCGCACGTACCGCAGCACGGCCGTCTTCAGGCCCGAGAGGCTGAAATCGTAGTCGCCGGAGTCGGCCATCGCCCGGGGGAAGGCGATCGCGTTCGGGTCCCCCTCGCGGGCCAGGGCGTCGAGGGCCGGCCCGCCGGGGAACCCGAGGCCCAGGAACCGGGCGATCTTGTCGAACGCCTCCCCCGCCGCGTCGTCCACGGTCTGGCCGAGGACCTCGTACCGGTGCTCCTCGGGCATGTGGACGAGCATCGTGTGACCGCCGGAGACGACGAGGCACACGTACGGGGGCTCCGGCGGCCCGTGCTCGAGGAAGTTGGCCCAGATGTGGCCCTCCAGGTGGTTCACCCCGATCAGGGGTGCACCGATCGCGTAGGCGATCGCCTTCGCCGCCGAGATCCCG
>BEHO01000336.1 GCA_002898915.1 bacterium HR12 | reverse complement strand
CGGCCCCACCCTGCGGCGCCGACGGGCCCGCAGGATCCGTCGCTCCTCCCTCGCGCTCAGGGCGTGGGGGCGCCGGTGGGGGGCCGAGGGCCGGTCCTCCAAACCCGCGAGGCCCTCCTCCCGGTACCGCCGCACCCACTTGTACGCGGTCGCCCGGGAGACCCCGGCCGCCTCCGCGGCCCTGGCGATCGGCCACCCCTCCTGCACCCGCGTCGCGATCAGCAGGCGGCCGAACGGCGTGAGCCTGGCCCTAGGATGTGCCATGAGAGCCTCCTTCCGGTCGGAGCTGTCTCCTCAGCCCCACACCGTGAAGGAGGCTCTCCTCGTGTCAACAACCTCCGTGGGAACTACAGCTAGTGATCGCGATCTCCGCTATCGGTGGGCGAGCGGGAGTGCCGGAGAGGGGAGAGGAGGGTACGCGATGAGCGGGTACGACGAGGGCCATTCCGGAGAGCGCGGTCCATCGCGGCGCCGCTCGGCCGGCCGTAGGTACCTCACCGCGATCGTGGCCGCCGTCGCGGCTGCGGCCGTCGGCGGCGTTGCTGGGACCGGCGTCGCGGCGATGTGGGACGCACAACCCGGGCTGTCGCCGGATGCCGAACGCGTCTCGGATGTCGTGGAAGGGGTCTTCGCGGGAGGGTGCGTGGACGCCGCCGCTGCCCGTGCGGATGTGACCGCCGCGCTGGACACGCAGGGGCTGGAAGGGTGGGATGTCGTCATCGCGGGAGGTGTGGGTGACTGCGTCGCCGCGGGGGTGGATCCGGATGCACGGCGCGTCGTCCTCATCCCCGCCCTCCGCCCGGACGTGGCCGAAGTGATGGGAGGCGTTCGTCGGGAGCTCATGGACCGATGCCTCGGCAAGGAGGAGGCCATCGCCTTCGTCGCATCGGCGCTCCGCTCCTTGGGTGTCCAGGACTTCAGCGTCGCAACCGACGGGCCGGTCGCCGGACCCGTGGGCGGAGAGCAGGCGTTGCGGGAGCACCTCGCGGCGGGCTGCTTCGTGTACTCGGGGTCCGGTCACGACGGGGACCGGTGGGTCTTCTACGTGAGCGGCCTGGACGTCTAGCGGGCCTTCTGGGCTGCGGCACCGGCCGTGGGGTCCTCAGAGAGCTGGTGGGGCCTGCCAGGCGCGGCGCCACGAGGGGCAGGGCGTGACGGTCGCCTTGGGGGAGTTGCGGCGGTAGCGGGTACGCTCGGCCGGTGGACCTGATCGCCGTGGGCGACCTCATGCTCGACGTGCGGGTGGAGGCCGGCGCGCTCGTGCGCGGGGGCGACGTCCACGGGCGGGTGATCGTGCAGCCCGGCGGGAGCGCGGCCAACGCGGCGGTGTGGGCGGCCTGGGCCGGGGCGAGCGCCGGGCTCGTCGGACGGGTCGGCCGCGACGTCGCCGGTCGGGTCCTGGCCGAGGCGCTGACCGAGCGCGGGGTGGAGGCTCGCCTCGCCGTGGACCCCGAGGCCGCCACCGGCACGATGCTCGTCGTGCTCGAGGCCGGCGAGCGCTCCATGGTGGCCGATCGCGGCGCGAACGCCCGGCTCCGGCCGGAGGACCTGCCCGAGCGCGTGGAGGCCGGCGCGGTCCTCGTCTCCGGCTACGTCCTCCTCCAGGAGGACTCCCGCCCGGCGGCCCTCTCGGCGCTGGAGCGGGCCGAGGCGCGCTACCTCGCGGTGGACGCCGCGTCCTGGCCCCTGGTCGAGGCCTATGGGACCGAGCGCTTCCTCCGGGACACGGCCCGCGCCGACGTGCTCCTCGCGAACGAGCTCGAGGCCCGGACCCTCACGCGGCGCGAGGGGGAGGCGGCGGCCCGGGCCCTGGGCGAGCGGTACCGGATCGTCGCGGTGAAGCTCGGCGACCGCGGCGCGGTGGTGTGCGCCGACGGCGAGCTCCACGCCCAGCCGGCCGAGCCGGTCGCCGAGCGGGACCCGACCGGCGCCGGCGACGCCTTCGACGGCGTGCTCCTCGCCGAGCTCGTCCGCGGCGCGCCGATCGAGGAGGCGGTCCGCCGCGCCTGCCACGCCGGGGCCCTCCAGGTCTCGAGCGTCCACGGCTGGCCGGAGGTCGAGGCCGGGTGAGCGGCACCCTGGTCCTCTCGGCCGAGGTGCGCGCCGCCCTCGAGGAGGGCCGCCCGGTCGTCGCGCTCGAGACGAGCGTCCTCGCCCAGGGCCTGCCGGTCCCCCGGAACGCCGAGGCCGCCGAGCGCATGGCCCGCGCCGTGCGCGAGGGCGGCGCCGTGCCGGCGTGGGTGGCGGTCGCCGAGGGAGCGCTGCGGGTGGGCCTCGAGCCCCCCGAGCTCGAGCGGTTCCTGGATCCCACGGCGATCGCGAAGGTGGCGCGCCGGGACCTGCCGGTGGCCCTCGCCCGCGGCGGGCGCGGCGCCACCACGGTCTCGGCCACGGTCTTCGCCGCCCACGCGGCCGGCATCCCCGTCGCCGCGACCGGTGGCATCGGGGGCGTGCATCCCGGCAGCGGCGACGTCTCGGCCGACCTGCTCGAGCTGGCCCGCACCCCGGTCCTGCTCGTGTGCTCCGGCCCGAAGTCGATCGTGGACCCGGTGGCGACCGCCGAGCGCCTGGAGGAGCTCGGCGTCTCGGTCGTCGGCTACGGCGTGGACCGGCTGCCCTT
>BEHO01000335.1 GCA_002898915.1 bacterium HR12 | reverse complement strand
CTACGAGCTCCGCCTGCCGACGGACACGGCGATCGTCGCCATCCTCCGCGAGGGCCACGTCGTGATCCCCCAGCCCGAGACCCTGATCGCGGCGGGGGACGAGGTCCTCGCGCTGGCGTCCGCCGATGCGGAGCCGGCCCTCCGCCTCGCCGTGGTCGGCGAGGGCATGCCGGGCGGAACGCCCCTCGCCGAGCAGGGCGGAACCGGCGCGATCTGACCCGACCGCGCCGGTCGCCCGTGGCGCTCGTCAGCGCTTCTCGTCAGCGCTTGGCGTGACCGTTGCCGTGCCCGCCGCCGTTGCCGTGCCCGCCGCCGTTGCCGTGCCCGCCGCCGTTGCCGTGCCCGCCGCCGTTGCCGTGCGGCTCGCAGCTCTTGCCCGGGCAGGAGGCCGCGGTCTCGACCGCGTCGCCGACCGTCTCGTCGCTCGAGCCATCCCCAGCATCCCCGCTCGATGGCTCCTCGGCGGGAGGCTCCTCCGTCCCACCGGCGTGCTTGGCGAGGTTGGCCGTGAGGTGCTCGAGGGCGTTCGCGAGCCCCGGGTTCTCCGGGTGGAGGGCGAGCAGCGCCTCATGGCGACAGATCGCGTTCTCCAGACCGGTGAGCCCGGCACAGGCGGAGAAGTCCGGAGCCGCCGAGCCGTCCTCGACGTCGCCCTCGGGGGAGGAGGTCTCGATGGGGCTCGGCGAGGGCGAGGGCGTCTCGGTCGGCTCCGGGGGAACGGTCGGCTCCGGCGAGACCTCGGGCGACGGCTCGGGCGAGGGCTCCGGCGAGACCTCGGGCGAGGGCGAGACCTCCTCCGTCGGCTCGACGTCGAAGGCCGCCCGGAAGCCCGGGGTGGCCGATGCCACGGTCCCGGCGACGATCACCGTCGCGAGCGCCGCGATGAGGGTCCGCAGGAGCTTCATGTGGGAGGTATCGGCACGGGACTAGTCAGACTTGACTAGTCCGTTCACGCGCTGAACTCGAAGCTCGGGTTCACCATCCGGCGACCCTGCCGGTGCGCCCCGATCACGCCCTCCACGACGACCCGGCTCCCCAGCGTGAGGCCGGGGATCGTCCGGCGCCCCATCCAGAGCACGGAGAGCTCGCCGCTGCCGTCCGAGATCACCGCCTCGAGCGCCTCGAGCCCATGCTCCGGGTGCACGGTGATCCGTTTCACGACCCCGGCCACGCGCACCCGCGTCCGCATCGGCGCCTCGGCGATGCGGATGGTGCCGGGGACGGACGAGGCCCAGGCGAGGATCTCCTCGCGGAGCCGCTCCTCGTCGCTCTCGGTGACGCGGTGGAGGAAGCGCCGGACCCCCTCGAGCACGCCCATCGAGGCCCGGAGCCTACCCGGTGGGCGCGGGCTCGCGCTCCAGCTCCTCGACCATCCGCTCTCGCCGGCGCGACTTCGAGACCCACACGGCGACCGCGATCACCGCCGCCGCGGTCGCGCCCACCACGATCCGCGCCGCCGGAACGTCGCTCCAGTCGACGACGAGGGCGGCGATCAGGAGCGAGACGAGGTTCATCACCTTGATGAGCGGGTTGAGGGCGGGCCCGGCCGTGTCCTTGAACGTGTCCCCGACCGTGTCCCCGATCACGGCCGCCTTGTGCTGGTCCGACCCCTTGCCGCCGTAGTGACCCTCCTCGATGTACTTCTTCGCGTTGTCCCAGGCGCCCCCCGAGTTCGCGAGCATGACCGCGAGCAGCTGCCCGGTGAGGATGGCCCCGGCGAGGAACGCCCCGAGCGCCTCGGCCCCGAGGGCGAAGCCGACGAAGACCGGGGAGAGGACGGCGAGCAGGCCGGGGGTCATGAGCTCGCGGAGGGACGTCTTCGTGCAGATGTCGACGACGCGGGCGTAGTCCGGCTTCTCCTCGAAGGTCATGATCCCCGGGTGCTCGCGGAACTGGTTCCGGACCTCCACGACCACCTGGGCGGCGGCGCGGCCCACGGCGCGGATCGCGAGCGAGGAGAACAGGAACGCCACCGCCCCTCCGATCAGGAGCCCGACCAGGACCTCCGGCCGGTCCACCCGGATCCCGAGGAACCTGAACCCGGCCTCCTTCAGGGCCTCCTCGAAGGACCCGAACAGCGAGGTCGCCGCGATCACCGCGGTGGCGATTGCCATGCCCTTCGTGATGGCCTTCGTGGAGTTGCCCACGGCGTCCAGGCTCCCGAGCACCTGCGCGGGGCGTCCCTCGAACTCGCCCGACATCTCGGCGATGCCCTGCGCGTTGTCCGAGACCGGCCCGTAGGTGTCCATGGAGACGATGACCCCGACGGTCGTGAGCATGCCCATGCCGGTGAGGGAGATGAAGTAGAGCGCCTCGGCCGTCGTGTCCCCGAGCAGGAAGGCGCCGGCCACCGCGGCCGCGATGACGAGGATCGCCCACACCGTCGACTCCAGGCCGACGGCGAACCCGGAGAGGATCGTCGTCGCGGGGCCGGTCTGGGTGGCCTCCGCGATCTCGCGCACGGGCTTGTACTTCGTGTCGGTGAAGTACTGGGTGAGGACCTGGATCACGCTCGCCAGGACCAGCCCGAACAGCACCGCCACCGCGGGGCGCAGGTCCTTCATGTAGATGCCGGAGATGACGAAGACCGCCGCCGCGGAGATCGCCGCCGAGATGAAGAAC
>BEHO01000334.1 GCA_002898915.1 bacterium HR12 | reverse complement strand
GTACACGCCGGCCGGGACCCGCAGCGTCCCGGAGGCCCCGTTCGGCACGTCCTCGAGGATCACGGAACCGTTCGCCCACACGTCCACCGCGGGAGCGGCGGCCACGTGGCGGACCGTGAGCCGGGCGAAGCCGTCCTTGACGCGCCGGACGTTGTTCCGGAACAGCGAGAGCGTGGGATCGCCCTCAGCGGTCAGGTGGGCGGCCGCAGAGTAGTTCCGCCCTCCCTCCAGGACGACGTCCTCGGCGGCGAGGATCGCCGGATCCGGGCAGTCGTCGCCGGCGGCGACGACCTTGAGGTCGTGCGTCCCTGCCGGGAGCGGAACGCCCGTCACCACCTCCCCCGGGTTGAAGTCCGAGATGGCCTGCGCGCCGTCCACGCAGACGTTCACGTCCACGCCGGGGATCCCGTGAACCACGTTGAGGGTGGCCTCGGCCGCCCCCGCGGACCCCCCGCCGAGCAGCGAGAGCGCGAGGGCGAGAACGAGGCCGACGGACGCGAGACGTCGACGCATACCAGCCTCCTTCCCGGACCCGATCCCTTCGGGTCCTCACCCGCGCGTTCGGAATCACTGCAGAAAGGGTTCACCGACCGACGCGTCATGCATAGGTTCACGCGACGGTCGGGCCGGCGAGGGTCAGTGGCGCGGTCGGTGCTCGCCGAAGACCCGGCGCAGCGCGTCCGAGACCTCGCCGAGGGTCGCCCGCGCCCGCAGGGCCTCCTTCATGGGCGGCAGGAGGTTCTCGGTGCCCCGGGCGGCCTCCTCGACCCGGGCGAGGGCGGCTTCCACCGCCGCCGGATCGCGCGAGGCGCGGAGCGCGCGCACGCGCTCGATCTGGCGGGCGGTCTCCTCCTCGGGGATCCGCAGGATCTCCGGCTCGCGCTCCTCGGGCTCGCGGAAGCGGTTCACGCCGACCACGACGCGCTCGCCGGACTCGATCTCGCGCTGCATCCGGAAGGCGGCCTCGTGGATCTCGTCCTGGTAGAAACCCTGCTCGATCGCGGCGACCGCCCCGCCCATCGCGTCGATCCTCTCGATGTACGCGCGGGCCCGGCGCTCGATCTCGTTGGTGAGCGCCTCCACGTAGTACGAGCCCCCGAGGGGGTCCACGACGTTCGCCACCCCGGTCTCGTACGCGATCACCTGCTGCGTCCGGAGCGCGAGCTTGGCCGCCTGCTCCGTGGGCAGGGCGAGCGCCTCGTCGTAGGAGTTCGTGTGCAGGGATTGGGTGCCACCGAGGACGGCCGCGAGGGCCTCGAGCGCGGTCCGCACGATGTTGTTCTCCGGCTGCTGGGCCGTGAGCGTCGCCCCGCCGGTCTGCGTGTGGAACCGGAGCATGAGGCTCCGAGGATCCTTCGCCCCGAACCGCTCCGCCATGATCCTCGCCCACAGGCGCCGGGCGGCGCGGAACTTCGCCACCTCCTCGAAGAAGTGCTGGTGGCAGGCGAAGAAGAAGGACAGCCGGGGGGCGAAGGTGTCGATCTCGAGCCCGGCGTCCAGGGCGGCCTGCACGTAGGCGATCCCGTTCGCGAGCGTGAACGCCACCTCCTGCACCGCCGTCGCGCCCGCCTCCCGCATGTGGTAGCCGCTGATCGAGATCGTGTTCCAGCGCGGCAGGCGCTCGGCGCAGTAGGCGAACAGGTCGGTCACCAGGCGCATCGAGGGGCCCTGGGGGTAGATGTAGGTCCCGCGCGCGGCGTACTCCTTGAGGATGTCGTTCTGCACCGTGCCGGAGAGCTGGTCCGGCGCGACCCCCCGCTCCTCGGCGACCAGCTCGTAGAGCAGGAGCAGGATCGGCGCGGTGGCGTTGATCGTCATCGAGGTCGAGACCCGGTCGAGAGGGATCCCCTCGAACAGCCGGCGCATGTCCTCGATGGAGTCGATCGCGACGCCGGTGCGACCCACCTCGCCCTCGGCGCGGGGGTGGTCGGAGTCGTAGCCCATCTGGGTCGGCAGGTCGAAGGCCACCGAGAGGCCGGTCTGGCCCTGCTCTAGAAGATACCGGTAGCGCCGGTTGGACTCCTCAGCCGTGGCGTAGCCGGCGTACTGGCGCATCGTCCAGAGGCGCCCCCGGTACATCGTCGGCTGAACGCCCCGCGTGAAAGGGTACTCGCCGGGAAAGCCCAGGTCGCGCCGGTAGTCGAGGTCGGCCAGGTGCTCCGGGGTGTAGAGGCGCTCGACCGGCAGGCCCGAGAGGGTGCGGAACTCCGGCTGGCGCTCGGGCTGGCGCTGGAGGGCCGCCCGCAGCGTCTCCTCTTCCCAACGCTGGCGGGCGGCCGCGATCTCCGACAGGTCGTCCATGGCTGGCCCCGCGCTCGCCTCCACTGATTACCCCAATTATACCAGGGCCGGACTCAGCGAGAGGGGGCCACCACCGGCGTGTAGCGGCCGGGCCGGGGCTCGCACAGCCGCCAGGCCAGGACCAGCGAGGGCACCATCAACAGCAGCCCCATCCAGCCCAGCGCCAGCAGGCCCGTCCACTCGACCAGCGGCCCGACCGCCAGGGGCAGGACCACGTTGGCCACGCTGGCCAGGGTGTCGTTGAGCCCCTGAACCCGCCCCCGCTCGTAGGCATTCGTCGTGTCGGCGATTATGGCCGTGGCCGCAATGCTCACGCACGACCAG
>BEHO01000333.1 GCA_002898915.1 bacterium HR12 | reverse complement strand
CCCCGGCTACCTGCTCGTGCGGATGATCTACGACAACGACTCCTGGTACGTGGTGCGGAACACGCCGGGGGTGACGGGGTTCGTCTCGGCCGGGACGGGGAGCAAGCCGACGCCGCTGTCGCGCCGCGAGGTGGAGAAGATCCTCGCGGTGAAGAAGGAGGAGGTGAAGCCGGCCTTCCGCCTCGGCTTCGAGGAGGGGGACGTGGTGCGGATCGTCTCCGGGCCCTTCGCCGACTTCAGCGGCACGATCAGCGAGATCAACGTGGACCAGAGCAAGCTGAAGGTCCTCGTGAACATCTTCGACCGGGAGACGCCGGTCGAGCTCAGCTTCGACCAGGTCGCCAAGGCCTAGAGCGACGGCGGGAGGCCGGCCTCGGGCCGGCCGCTGGAACCGCAGGAGGTGGACGAGGATGGCGAGGAAGAAGAAGGTCCTGGCGGTGGTGAAGCTCCAGATCCGCGCCGGGCAGGCCACGCCCGCGCCCCCCGTGGGCACGGCCCTCGGGCAGCACGGCGTGAACATCATGGAGTTCTGCCGCCAGTACAACGAGCGCACCCAGCAGTTCGCCGGGCAGGTGATCCCGGTCGAGCTCACGATCTACGAGGACCGCTCGTTCTCGTTCGTGCTGAAGCAGCCGCCGGCGGCCGAGCTCATCAAGCAGGCCCTCGGCCTGGAGAAGGGCTCGGCGGAGCCGAACCGCACGAAGGTCGGCAAGCTCACCCGGGACCAGCTGCGGAGGATCGCCGAGCAGAAGATGGCGGACCTCAACGCCGCCGACCTGGAGGCCGCGATGCGGGTCATCGAGGGGACGGCCCGCAGCATGGGCGTGGAGGTGGTGGCGTGACCCGCCGGGGCAAGCGCTACCGGGAGGCCGCCGCCCGCATCGAGCCCGGCCGCCAGTACACGCCGGTCGAGGCGATCCGGCTCCTCAAGGAGCTGCCGGCGGCCCGGTTCGACGAGACCGTGGAGGTCGCCTTCAAGCTCGGGATCGACCCCCGCAAGGCCGACCAGATGATCCGGGGCACCGTGAGCCTGCCCCACGGGACCGGCCGCACGGTGCGGGTGGCCGTCTTCGCCGTGGGGGAGAAGGCCCAGGAGGCCCGCGAGGCCGGCGCCGACCTCGTCGGGGGCGAGGAGCTGGTCCAGGACGTCCTGGCCGGGAAGATCGAGTTCGACGCCGCCGTCGCCACGCCGGACATGATGGCCTCGGTGGGGAAGGCCGGGCGCGTGCTCGGCCCCCGGGGGCTCATGCCGAACCCGAAGACCGGCACGGTGACGAACGACATCGCGAAGACCGTCCGGGACATCAAGGGCGGGCGCGTCGAGTACCGCACCGACCGCACCGGCAACGTCCACTGCGTGATCGGCAAGCGGTCCTTCGACGAGCGGCAGCTGCTCGAGAACTACCTCGCGGTGGTGGACGAGGTCCTGCGGGCCCGGCCGGCGGCGGCCAAGGGCAAGTACGTCCGGTCGGCCACGGTCGCCACGACGATGGGCCCCGGGATCCCGATCGACACGAACCGCCTGCGCGAGGTCGAGCTCCAGCCCGTCGGGGCGTAGCGCCGTGGAGCGGGCCGCCCGCTGGCCGCTCCTCGCGGTGGCCGCGGCGGTCGTCTTCGACCTCTGGGTCCTCCGGGCCGAGGCGACGTCGGTCGCGCTGCCCAACGACGCCGCCATCCACACCTCGATGGTGGCCTTCGCGGCCCACCGGATCGCGGGCGGGCACCTCCCCCTCGACGGCTGGTACCCGGACGTCGCGCTCGGCTCCTCCCGGTTCCACCACTACCAGAGCCTGCCCCACGTCCTCGCGGCGCTCCCGGCCCTCGCGCTCGGCGCCCGGACCGTCGTGGCCTGGTCCACGTACCTGCTCCTCGCCCTGTGGCCGATCGCGGTGTACGCGGGCGGGCGGCTCCTCGGCCTGGAGCGGTGGCCGGCGGCGCTCGCGGCCGTCGCCTCCCCCCTCGTGGTGAGCGAGCCCGGGCTCGGCTACGAGTGGGGCTCCTACGCCTGGCGGGGCTACGGGACCTGGACCCAGCTCTTCGGGATGTGGCTGCTGCCGTTCGCCTGGGGGCTCGGCTTCCGGGCGGTGGACCGGGGCGGGCGGTTCGCGCTCCCGGCGGCGGTCCTCGCGCTCACCGTGGCGGTCCACCTGCTCACGGGGTACCTGGCGCTGCTCTCGCTCGCGATCTTCGCCCTCGTCCGCCCGCGCGAGCTCCCGCGTCGCCTCGCTCGGGCCGCGATCGTCGGGGTCGGCGCGCTCCTCGTGGCGGCCTGGACGGTCTGGCCGCTCCTCGCCGACCGGATCTGGACCGTCCAGGACGAGTTCTCCCGCAACGCCCCTTACTACGACTCGTTCGGGGCGCGGCGGGTCCTCGGCTGGCTCGTCACGGGCGGGATCCTCGATCGGGGGCGGTTCCCCGTGCTCACGCTGGCCTGCGCCCTCGGGCTCCTCGTCGCCCTGCGGCGGGCCCGCGCGGAGCCGTACCTCCGCGCCCTCCTCGGCGTGGGGCTCCTCTCGCTCCTCCTGTTCTTCGGGCGGCCGACCCTGGGGCCGGTGCTCCGGCTGCTCCCCGGCTCCGGCGACCTGTTCCTGCGCCGCTACGTGTCCGGGGTGCACCTCGCCGGCC
>BEHO01000332.1 GCA_002898915.1 bacterium HR12 | reverse complement strand
TCATGAACAACGCCGCCGTCGCGAGCATCGTGAGGAGGTACAGGAGGGGGTCCCGCCGCTCCCGCGTCACGAACACCCCGAGCGCGAGACCCGTGAGGATCGGCACCGCGACCATCATGAGGGTGCTGAACGTGTACAGGTCCACCCCCGCGGCGCGGACGAGGATCGAGCCGTAGAGCGGCACCGCCACCCGGTACCCGCCGCCGAACATGTGGAAGGGACCCCAGTCGCCGGCGATGAGGCCGGGCTCGTCGTGCATCATGAGGTTCGCGCGCCACGTGTACCAGGCGGGGTCGCGCGTCGCGGCGCTGAGGGAGGGATCGCGCAGGAACGTCCACCCGAACGCGAGCAGCAGCCCGAGGACGGCGACC
Source organism: bacterium HR12 (assembly GCA_002898915.1). Lineage (GTDB taxonomy): Bacteria > Actinomycetota > UBA4738 > UBA4738 > HRBIN12 > HRBIN12. The sequence goes on along the minus strand of BEHO01000332.1, from coordinate 2,256 downwards.
GCGAGCACGAGCGGATGCGCGAGCCTCCCCGCGCGCGCCTCGGGCAGCCGCACGGTCGCCTCGGTCCGATCCTCGGTCAGCGCCAACGCCCTCCCCTCCTCAGCCCTCGCCCGCGCGCGCCTCCGGGAGGCACGGGAGCTGGCCCAGGATAGACGACGGGAGCGCGGCCGCGAACACGCGCTCGCCGGCCTCCGCCGGCCCCGGCGGGGCCGAGCCTTTGTACGTGTCCGCCCGCGTGAGCCCCATCAGCCACGCGGCGACCTCCTCCAGCGTGGAGCCGTTCTCCGCGAGCTCCGCCCGATCGAGCCAGATCTCCGTGGGACGGATCTTCTGGAGGAGCGGCACCCCGTCGCCGTCGCCATCGAAGGTCGCCGCCAGCCCCGCCTCGAGCTTGCGGATGTCGATCGGGAACGCCCCGGAACGCGCCGGGTCGCGCTGGGTCCCGTGGTCCGCGGTGACGACCAGCACCCAGCGACCCTCCCCGACCCGGTCGTCCAGGAACGCGACGAACCGGCGGAGCGCCTCGTCCTGGACCCGGAGCGCGTCGGACATCTCCACGCCGTCCGCGCTGAACAGGTGCCCGATCGTGTCGATCGCCTTGTGGTTCACGAAGAGGAGGTCGGGGACGTCGTCGGCGCCGAAGCCCTCCCGCTCGATCACCGCCTCCACCAGGGCCTGCTGGAACGGCGTCCGCGCGGGCGTGTCGAAGCCCCCCTTCAGACGGGCGATCTCGTGGTCGCGCCACCTCCCGTCGAGCGCGCCGTCGGCCCGGTCGAGGTCGTCGACGTACTCCGAGAGGGGGGGCAGGTCGTTCACGTACCGGGGCAGCCGGTAGAAGGGCGCCATGTCGGTGGTCAGGTTCCAGCGGACGTCCTCCTCGCCCGCCGTCCTGCCGAACTCCTTCTCCCGGGTGACGGCGATGTCGCGGTCCCCCCCGCCCCACTGCGCGCCGTGGCTCATCATCATCACGTGCGCGGCGAGGGTCGCGATCGCCCCCACCTTGGGGCGGTTGCCCATGGCCCGGTCGTACAGGTCGGCGAGGGTCGGGTCGAGGAGGAAGCCCGGCCCGTTCTCGTTCGGCTTCTGGAGCCTCCCGTTCACCCGCACGTACTCGTCGACGAACCCGTTGCTCCGGGGGAACGTCCCCGTGCCGATGATGGAGTGCCCGACCGGGGTATTGGACGGGGAGGCGCCGACCGTGACGTTCGTGAACCACGCTCCCCGCTCGGCGAGGGAGCGCAGGTACGGCCAGGCGTCCGGCCACCGCTCGAGGACGTCGGTCCCCGCCGAGTCCCACACGAGCACCACGACGAGCCGGGGGAGACCGCGCTCGTCCTCGGGGAGCAGGGCCTGGGTCTGCGGATCCCCGTCGGGGGTGTCGAAGGGGAACTTCAGCACCGCGCCGAGGGTTGGGGCGATGTCCGCCAGCGTGATCGCGCGGTCGTAGACCCCGGGACGCACGAACCCCGGGCCGTACAGGAGCAGCGGGACGTCCTGGGTCAGGTCGAAGGGCGTGGCGTGCGTGAGCCCTCCGCTCACGAAGTTCGGCTCCCGGGGGATGATCTGGAGGTCGCCGCTGCGGTCGAGCCGGACCCCCCGCCAGGTCCGCAGGAGGACGTCGTGGGGCACGTTCCGGCACGCCGCCCTCACGAGCGCGCCCACGGTCTCCCCTCGGGCCTCCGTGGCGGAGGGAGGCGCGGAGGGCGGGCTCGGGGAGCTCCGCGAGGCCTGCGCCCCGACCGTGCAGCCGGCCGCGAGGAGCGCGGCCATCGCGACGGACGCCCCCCGGCGGATCACGTCCGGGCCTCCGGGAGGCACGGCAGGCGCGGGAGCATGTCGGTGGGGATCACGGCCGAGAAGAAGGGCTCGTCCCGCTCGCCCGCGGGGATCGCCTCCGGCCCCCCGGGCGCCCCCTGGCCCTGCGTGTACGCGAGGAGCCACCGGGCGATCTCCTCCGCGGTGTAGCCGCTCGCCCGCATCGCGTCCTCGTTCAGGTAGATCTGGCTCGTCCGGACCGCGGCGAACACCCGTCGATCGGAGGGGAACGCCGCCTCGAGATCGGCCTGGAGCTCCCGCGGCGTGACCTGGAACGCGCCGGAGACCTTCGGGTCGAACTGCGCCCCGTGATCGGCGGTGAGGACCAGGACGTACCGGCCGCGCCCCACCTCTCGGTCCAGGAACCGGACGAAGTCGCCGAGGGCCGCGTCCTGCCAGCGGAGCGTGTCCCCCATCTCCGGGCTGTTAACGCTCCAGATG
>BEHO01000331.1 GCA_002898915.1 bacterium HR12 | reverse complement strand
AGCCACACGTGGGGGTCGACCCCGTCGTCGGCCCGGAGCGCCGGCACGAGGGAGACCGCCTCCAGGGCCTCGCCCTCGACCTGCGCGAGCGCGTCCTCGACCGCGGGCTGGAACCCGCCGCCCACGACGAGCACCAGGTCCGCCTGGGCCAGCGCGACCAGGTCATCGGGCGCGAGCTCGAGGTCGTGCGGCTCCACCCCCGGCGGGGTCAGGTTCCGCACCGCCACGAGGTCGCCCCCCACGCGCTCGGCCGCCTCGGCCAGGGGGTACACGGAGGCCACGACGTCGAGGCGACCATCGGAGCCGCCGCCGGTGCCGCAGGCGACGAGGCTCGCGGCCAGCGCCGTGGCCCAGGTGAAGGTGAGAATCATTCTCATGAGGCCGCGGGCCCACGCTACCCCCCCGGGGACGCCCCGTCAACCGGTCCCCCAGGCGCGCTCCACGGCCCGAACGGCCTCCACCCGGGAGGCGCCCAACTGCCGCGCTCGCCGCGCGTAGGCCAAGGCCGCCCGGTCGAGCTGGGCCGCCCGGCGGTCGGCGGGCAGGGGAAGGCGCTCGGCCACGAAGGTCCCGCGCCGGCGTTGGGCGACGAGGAACCCGGCCCGCACGAGCTCGCGATAGGCGCGGGCCACGGTCCCGGGCGCGACGCCGAGGGTGACGGCGAGCTCGCGCACCGGCGGCAGGCGCTCCCCCGGCCGAAGCGACCCCGAGACGATCCGCCGAGCGAGGAGCTCCCGCAGCTGCGCGGCCGGCGGCACGCGCGAGGTCGGATCGAGCTCGATGCGCACGCCCCCATCATGCTCCGCGCTTGAGGCGGATGCCAGGGGCCGGATACCGTGTGCGCGGATGAGCGTCCGGATCGGGCTCGGGCTGTTCACGGGACAGATCCCGTCGTGGTCGTCGCGGACCTTCGCGCAGGAGTACCGCGAGACCCTCGAGCTCATCCGGCTCGCGGAGCGCGTGGGCTTCGACTCGGCGTGGGTGAGCGAGCACCACGGCACCTCCGACGGCTACCTGCCGTCCCTCCTGCCCTTCCTCGCGGCGGCCGCGGCCGTCACCGAGCGGATCGGTCTCGGCACCGGCGTGATCCTCGCGCCGCTCCACGACCCCCTCCGCCTCGCGGAGGACGCCGCCGTCGTGGACCAGATCTCGGGCGGTCGCCTCCTCCTCGGCCTCGGGGCGGGCTGGCGCGAGGAGGAGTTCCGCGCGTTCGGGATCCCTCGGGCAGAGCGCGTCCGCCGCCTCGTCGAGACCGTGGAGATCCTGCGACGGGCCTGGAGCGGACGCCGCTTCTCCTTCGAGGGACGCTCCTTCCGGTACGACCGCGTGCGCGTCTCGCCGCCCCCGGCCCGACCCGGCGGCCCACCGATCTACCTGGGTGGGTACGCGGACGCCGCGGTCCGCCGGGCGGGTCGGCTCGCCGACGGCTACATCACCGACGACACCGGGCCGGAGCAGGTGCGGCGGTACGTGCGATTGGTCGAGCAGGGGGCCAGGGAGGCGGGCCGCGAGCCGAGCGCCCTCGAGCTCGTGCTCCTGCAGAACGCCTTCGTGGTCGCCGAGGGCGACGCCTGGGCGCTCGTGCGGGACGGCGTCCGTCACCAGATCGGCGCGTACGCCGCCTGGGAAGCCGGCCACGACACGCCGGCGCACGACTCGCTCGAGCCCGACGCGCCGGAGGAGGAGCTCCGACGCTGGACGCCGACCGGGACCCCCGCCGAGGTCCTCGCCGCGCTCCGACCGCTCGCGGAGACCTTCGGGGGGCGTCGGGACCTCCACCTCGTCGTCCGCCTCCACTACCCGGGGATGGACCTCGGGACCGCGGCCGCCGCCGTGGAGCTGTTCGCCGAGCGCGTGCTGCCCTCGCTGCGAGCAGCGGGCGGCGGCCGTTGAACGGTCGTACAACGTCAAGTCGGACCCCCGAACGGCCGATGGATGGGAGCGTCGGACCTCGTTGAGGCACCGCAGGACCTCGCGTCGGGAGGACGAGGTGACCACGACCGAGCACGGAGGGAACCAGCACGACCGGTCGGCGGAGGCCGAACCGACCGTCGACTACCGCGCACTCGTCGAGCGGATCCCCGCCATCACCTACATCGAGGTCCACGATCGGACCACGCCGACGGGGCAGCGCACGACCTACGTCTCTCCCCAGGTCACACGCATCCTGGGGCACCGGCCGTCGGAGTTCATCGCCGACCCCCAGCTGTGGCGCAAGCTCCGCCATCCCGCCGACCGAGCCCGGGTGCTCGCCGCCGAGCGGACCGCGGAGGTCACGCGACAGCCCTTCCACGCCGAGTACCGGATGATCGCCCGGGACGGACGGACGCTCTGGTTCCGGGACGACGCGGTGATCGTCGAGCACGGCGCGGGCGGCACGCTCTGGCAGGGGGTCATGTTCGACATCACCGCCGAGAAGCTGGCGGAGGAGCAGGCCGCGGCGGCCGAGCGTCGCTACCGGAGCCTCGTGGAGACGCTCCCCGCCGTCGTGTACATCGACCGACTGGACGAGCGCGCCTCGAACGTCTACACGAGCCCCTACTCGGAGCGGCTCCTCGGCTACTCGACCGAGGACTGGAACGCCGACCCGGAGCTCTGGACGAAGATCCTCCACCCCGACGATCGCGACCG
>BEHO01000330.1 GCA_002898915.1 bacterium HR12 | reverse complement strand
GCGCGCTCCACCCGGGCGAGGAGCCGCCGGCCGGCGGGCGTCAGCGCGAGCACCCGCCTCCTCCCGTCGTAGGGGTGGGCCCGGCGCTCGAGCAACCCTCGCTCCACGAGGGGCTCCACGATCCCGACGGCCGTGGCGTGGCGCACGCCGAGCACCCGGGCGAGCTGGCCCACGGTGGCCATGTCGGGACGGATGCGCGCGGCGAACCGGAGGGTCTCGGCCTGGGCCGGGGTGAGCCCGAAGGAGCTCGCCCCCTCCCGCACCACCCCGTCCACGGCCCGCGACAGGCGCAGGAGCGAGGCGAGGATCCCCTCGATACGGTCCCGGTCCGTGCTCACGCGGAGAGCATATCCGTAGGACTCCTTGACTTCCACGACGACGGGCGATAAGGATATGTAGGTCTCCTACGGATATCCACGACGAAGGCTCCGGGACGAAGGAGGTCGAGGATGAGCACGGACACCATCCCCGGATACCGGATGGGTGACCCGAGCCTGCCGGCGGGCGCCCTGGACGCCGCCGCGTTCGAGCGTGTCTGCACGGCCACGCTGTTCACCGACGAGGACCGGCAGGCTCTCCGGGAGGCGAGGGAGATCATCGCGCCCCAGGTCGAGCAGCTCCTCGACGTCTGGTACGGGTTCGTGGGGAGCCACGACTTCCTGCTCGCGTACTTCTCGACGCCGGAGGGACCGAGCGGCGACTACCTCGCTCGCGGGCGGGCTCGGTTCGGGCGGTGGGTCCTCGACACCTTGAGCGCGGAGTACGGCACGGAGTGGCTCGCCTACCAGGCCGAGGTCGGTCGACGGCACGCGCGAGGGAAGAACGAGACCGACGAGGCCGCGCGCGGGACCCCGGACGTCGTCCCCTTCCGGTACGTGGTCGCCTTCATCTACCCGATCTACGCGACGATCCGGGACTTCCTCGCCAAGGGCGCCCGAGACGCCGAGCATCTCGAGCGGATGCACCAGGCCTGGTTGAAGGCGGTCATCCTCAACGTGGCTGTCTGGAGCCAGGCCTACGTCGACCCCGATCTGTACTGATCAGCCGAGGAGCTGAGCGGCGAGGTCGGCGGGCTCGATGACCGGGAGGCGGCAGGTGAAGCGCTCGCAGACGTAGGCGGTGGGACGACCGTCGAGCGCCGTCCGGTCCCGCAGCAGGGGCACGGTCTCGGCGGCGGTCGCATCCCCGGGAGGGGCCACGGCGAGGACGTGGTTCGGCAGGAACCGCCGGACGAGCACCTCGTCCACGAGGGCGCGGGTCCGGGCGTCGTCCGGGCGGCCCACCACCGCCACCTCGCGCACGGGTCCCAGGTACAGGTCGAGCGCGCACAGGGCCTGCCCGAAGGCGGAGGGCGCCGCGGCCATGGGTTCGCGCACCAGCCGGAGCGCGGCCGCCCCCGCGCGCTCGTAGACCTCCTCACCCGTCAGGTGGGCGAGGCGCAGGAGCACGTCGGCCGCGGCCGAGTTCCCGCTCGGCGCCGCGTTGTCGATCAGCTCCTTGGGGCGCACGACCAGGGGCTCGGCGTCGCCGGCCGTCTGGAAGAAGCCCCCGCGCTCGGCGTCCAGGAACCGCTCGAGGAGCGCGTCGGCGAGGGCCCGGGCCTCCTCGAACCACCGCGCGTCCCACGTCGTCTCGTACAGGACGAGGCACGCCTCCGCCATCAGGGCGTGGTCGTCGGCGTACCCGGGCGGACCGACCCGCCCCGCGCGCCAGGATCGAGCGAGACGCCCGTCGGGGAGACGGAGGTGCTCCAGGACGAACCGCGCCGCACGGACCGCGGCCTCCACGTACCCTGCTTCCCCCAGCACCCGTCCCGCCTCCGCCAGGGCCGAGATCGCGAGGCCGTTCCACGCCGCCACCACCTTGTCGTCCGTGGCGGGGCGCACCCGCCGCTCCCGGAGCTCGAACAGCCGGGCCCGGGCCGCGTCCAGCTCCGCCGAGAGCTCGTCCGGGGTGGTTCCGAGATCCTCCGCGAGCTCCGCCACGGGCCGTGGGAGCCACAGGACGTTCGCGCCGTCGAAGTTCCCCTCCGGGGTGGCGCCGAACGCCCGCGCCACCGGCTCGCCCACGGCCTCCACGAGCTCGTCGAAGGACCAGACGTAGAAGCGTCCCTCGACGCCCTCGGAGTCCGCGTCCTGGGAGCTGGAGAAGCCCCCCTCCGGCTGCCGGAGCTCCCGCAGCAGGTAGCCGCAGGTGCGGACGGCGACCTCCCGGTAGGTGGCGCGCCCCGTCACCTGCCAGGCCCGCAGGTACAGCCGGGCGAGCTGGGCGTTGTCGGCGAGCATCTTCTCGAAGTGGGGCACGAGCCACCGCTGGTCCGTGGCGTAGCGGTGGAAGCCCCCGCCGACCTGGTCGAGGATGCCACCGGAGGCCATCGCCTCCAGCGTGCGGTCCACCATGGGCAGGGCGTCGGGATCGCCCCGGAGGTGCCGGCGCAGGAGGAACTCGAGCGTCATCGGCTGAGGGAACTTCGGCGCCCCGCCGAACCCCCCGAAGATCGGATCGAAGGCGTCGCCCAGGGCAGAGACCGCCCGGCGGGCCAGCTCCTCCGACAGCGGGTCCGTGGACGGTCGGAGCGTGCCCGCGCGCGAGAGCACCTCGACCACCCGCTCGGCCTGGGCCTCGGCCTCCGC
>BEHO01000329.1 GCA_002898915.1 bacterium HR12 | reverse complement strand
TCGGCGATGCCCCCGTTCGTGATCCACATCTTCGTGCCGGAGATGACCCAGTCCGAGCCGTCGCGCCGGGCGTGGGTGCGCATGCTGGCCGGGTCGCTCCCGGCGTCCGGCTCGGTGAGGCCGAAGCACCCGATCACCTCGCCCCGGGCCATGGCGGGGAGCCATCGCTCCTTCTGCTCCTCGCTCCCGTAGCGGTGGATGGGGAACATGCAGAGCGAGCCCTGGACCGAGACGAAGGAGCGGAACCCGCTGTCGCCGGCCTCGAGCTCCAGGCACGCGAGCCCGTAGGAGACGGCGTTCGCGCCCAGGCACCCGTAGCCCTCCAGGTGCATCCCGAGGAGCCCGAGGTCGGCGAGGCCCTTCGCGATCTCCCGGGGGAACGTGGCCGATTCGAACCACCCCTCGATCCCCGGGAGGATCTCACCCTCCACGAACGCCCGGACCGCGTCCCGGATCTCGCGCTCCTCCTCGGTGAGGAGCCGGTCGATCTCCAGGAAGTCGAGCGGGTCGATCTCGGCGCCCATCGGCGCCCCCAGCCTACCGCTCGCGGCGCAGCCTCAGGGGACGGGGACCTCGGGCAGGTGCGCCAGGGCGGCCTCCTCGGCCGAGGGGTCGAACTCGACCTCCGGCAGGCGGTGGTTCAGGTAGTCGTCGTAGGCCTGCATGTCGAAGTGCCCGTGGCCCGAGAGGCCGATCAGGATCACCCGCTCCTGCCCCGCCTCGCGCGCGGCGATCGCCTCGTTCACCGCCCCCCGGATCGCGTGGGCCGACTCGGGCGCCGGCACGATCCCCTGGGTCTGGGCGAAGAGCACCGCGGCCTCGAAGACCTCGTTCTGCGTGTACGCGGCCGCCTCCATGTGCCCCTCGCGCACGAGGAGCGAGAGCGAGGGCGCGTCGCCGTGGTACCGCAGCCCGCCGGCGTGCACCGGGGCCGGCACGAAGTCGTGCCCGAGCGTGTACATGGGGAGCAGCGGCGTGAGCTGCGCCGTGTCGCCGAAGTCGTAGGCGAACCGGCCCTTCGTGAGGGTGGGGCACGCCGCCGGCTCGGTCGCGAGGAAGCGCATGTCCGGCGTCTCGCCCCGCAGCTTGCCGGCCATGAAGGGGTAGGCGAGCCCCCCGTAGTTCGACCCGCCCCCCACGCACCCGATCACCACGTCGGGCAGCTCGCCCGCCATCTCCATCTGTCGCTTCGCCTCCAGGCCGATCACGGTCTGGTGGAGCAGGACGTGGTTCAGGACCGAGCCGAGCGAGTAGTTCGTGTCCCCGTTCTTCGCGGCGACCTCGATCGCCTCGCTGATCGCGATGCCGAGCGAGCCGGTGGAGTCGGGGTGCTCCTCGAGGACCCGCTTCCCCGCCTCGGTCGTGCCGGAGGGCGAGGGTCGGACCTCGGCGCCGAAGGTCTCCATGAAGATCCGCCGGTACGGCTTCTGCTCGAAGGAGGCCTTGACCATGAACACGAGGCACTCGAGGTCGAAGAACCGGCAGGCCATGGCGAGGGAGGACCCCCACTGCCCAGCCCCGGTCTCGGTGGAGAGGCGACGCACCCCGGCCCGCTTGTTGTAGAAGGCCTGGGCGATCGCGGTGTTCGGCTTGTGGGAGCCGGCCGGCGAGACGCCCTCGTACTTGAAGTAGATCCGCGCCGGGGTGTCCAGGGCGCGCTCGAGGCGCGTCGCGCGGTACAGCGGCGTGGGCCGCCACAGACGGTAGATGTCGAGCACCTCGCCGGGGATGTCGATCCAGGGCGCGGTCGAGACCTCCTGCTCGATCAGGGCCTCGGGGAACAGCGGCGCGAGCAGGTCCGGCGTCACCGGTTCCTTCGTCCCGGGGTGCAGCGGCGGGAGCGGCTGGATGCCCGCCCCGACCATGTCCGGCAGCAGGTTGAACCAGGCCGTCGGGATGTCGGCCGTCGAGAGGTCGAAGCGCGTCCGCTCGGTCACGGATCCTCCTCGAAGTGCGGCTCGGTGGCGCGCAGCCTACCCGCCCGAGCGCGCCGACGCCACCCCGTCACGCCTCGGGCACGGGGCGGACCTCGACCCACCCCTCGCGGACGCGGATCGGGTAGACCGGCAGGGGGTCCGATGCCGGCCCCGTGAGCGGCTCCCCCGTCCGCAGGTCGAACTCGCTGCCGTGGCAGGGGCAGACGACCGTCTCCTCGCCCTCGCCGAGCTGCCCCTCGGCGAGGGAGCAGCCCTCGTGCGTGCACTCGTCCCCGAACGCGTACAGCTCGTTCTCGACGTGGGCCACGGCGATCCGCCCCTCCTCGAGCTCGAAGCATCGCAACTCCCCCTCGGGGATCTCGTCGAGGGAGCCGACGCGGACGAACCCGTCCTCCACCTCAGCCCTCCGCCACGCCGACCCGCGTGAGCGCGTTCCAGACCCGCTGCACGAGCGTGATCCCCCCCAGCCCCGTGAGCACCACGAGCATCGGCAGCATCATGCCGGGCACCACGAGCGCGACGACCATCGCGATGTAGCGCTCGAGCCGCTGGAACAGTCCCTCGGAGAGGGGGACGCCCGCGGCCTCGGCCTCGGCCCGGACGTGGCTCACCCCGAGGGAGATCACCAGCGTCGCGCGCGCCAGGCCGGCCGCCACGTGCTCGCCCCCCGCCCTCCGCATCCAGAAGCCGCACCCGAA
>BEHO01000328.1 GCA_002898915.1 bacterium HR12 | reverse complement strand
AGGAGCTCGCGGCAGCGCTCCGCCGGGTGGAGCTCGGCGGCCGGTGGCGCGAGGAGATCCTCGTCTCGGCCGACGCCCTCGGGCTGCCCGATCTCCGGCGCGCCGTGGTGGCGTTGGAGGCGAGCCCGGTCGGCGCCGCGGAGGCGATCGGGGAGGTCGCCCGCGAGGTCCGCGACGGACAGCGCGCAGCGGCGGCCGAGCGGGCGCGCACCGCGCCGGTGAAGATGCTCTTCCCCCTCGTGTTCCTGGTCCTGCCCGCGTTCCTCCTCCTCACCGTGGCCCCGGTGTTGGTGGCCACGTTGCAGTCGATCCGCTGACCGACGGGAAGGAGGTGAGACCGTGTTGTGGTCCTGGTACGTGCGCGTCCGCAGCCGCCTGGGGGCCGAGTTCGGGCAGACGACCGCGGAGTACGCGCTGGTGATCCTCGCCGCCGCGGCGGTGGCGGTAGTGCTCATCGCGTGGGCGCGTTCGTCGGGGAAGCTCCCGGCGTTCTTCGACCAGATCATCGACCAGGTGATGGGGGATGCGAACGCGGCGTGAGCGTGGCTCCGCCGTCGTCGAGCTCGCCCTGCTCCTGCCGGTGCTGTTCCTCGTGCTCCTCGCCGTGGTCCAGGTGGGGGTGATCGCGAGGGATCGCCTGGTGCTGGAGGAGGCGGAGGTCCGAGCGGCCGTGCTCCGCGCCGCGAGCGCCCTCGATCCGGCCCGCCTGGAGCTGGACATCGTGCGCGAGGGCGCCCAGGGCGACGTCGTCGCCGTGGGGGTCCGCTACCGGGTGCGGGTGGCGGGCCCGATCGCCGGATGGCTCCTGCCGGCTGAGGTCGCCCTCCGGGCGACCGCCGCGATGCGGCAGGAGGTGGGGTGAGGCGTGCTCGGGGGCGAGCGCGGCGCGGTCACGCCCATCGTCGCGGCGTCCCTGGTCGTGCTGGCGGTGATGGCCATGGGGCTCGCCGACGTCGGGCGGGTGCTCCTCGCGCAGGGCCGGGCGCAGACGGCGGCCGACGCCGCCGCCCTCGCCGCGGCGCAGAGCCTCGCGTTCCCGACCGAGATGGATCCCGAACGGGCCGCTCGGGACCTCGCGAGGCGGAACGGGGCGGGCCTCGTCCGATGCGCCTGCGATCCGGGGACGTTCGAGGCGAGGGTCGAGGTCCGATCCCCGGTGGGCGTGCTCCTCCTCGGGCCCGACGATCTCGCCGTGGGGGCCTCGGCCCGAGCCGTCGTCGAGCTGCCCTGACCCGCCTCAGGGTGTCGGCGGCACGTCCAGGATCCGGCCGTGGGCGCATGCTACCGGGTCGGCCGTCTCAAGGTCCGAGGGCGGGTGTACGATGCCCTCACCATGGCGACCGCGAGGCGGGGCGCGAAGGACGGCGTCAAGCCGAAGGGCCGGCGGGCGGTGCTCGCGACGGTCGACTACACGCTCGCCAAGCGCGCCCTGCTGCGGGAGGTCCGTCACGGCCTCCGTTCGTGGGCCGAGGTGTGCGACGCGCACCCGGAGCTCATGCGCGCCGCCAAGCACGTGGGCGAACAGAGCCGCCGGGACTGCCCGGTCTGCGGCAAGGCGAAGCTCCGTCTGGTGACGTACGTGTACGGCGACGACCTGCGGCAGGACAACGGACGCGTCTGGCCCCTCGACGTCGGACTCACGATGGCGGCGGACCGGCCGGGCTCGACCTGCTACGTGGTCGAGGTCTGCACCCGCTGCCAGTGGAACCACCTGGCGGAGGCCTTCATGGCCCGCGTGGCCGGCTGAGCCGGGGGCCCGGGCGGAGCGGGTCCCGGGAACGGCGGGACGCGCCGATAGACTCGGAGCTGTCTTGGCGGCCCACACCGCGGCTCGGCCGACCTCGCGAGGTCGCAAGCACGCCCCCCGGAAGCGGCGGCGCTCGGGCGTGCGCGGCTTCCTCCGGCGCTGGTGGTGGGCCCTCGTCGCGGTTCCGCTCGTCGGCGTGCTCGGGGTGCTCGCGGTCCTCTACTCGCTGTACTCGCGCCTGGAGCTGCCGCCCACGCCGCCGCCGCTGCAGACCACGTACGTGTACGACCGGCACGGGAACCTGCTGACCACGCTGCACTCGACCGTGGACCGGACGATCATCCCTCTGGAGCAGATGCCCCGGAGCCTCCGCCAGGCCGTGATCGCCGCCGAGGACCAGGACTTCTACGAGCACCCCGGGTTCGACCCGATCGGGATCCTGCGGGCCGCCTGGACGGACCTGGTGATGCGGAAGACCGTGCAGGGCGGCTCCACCATCACCCAGCAGCTGGTGAAGAACGTCTACGCCGGGACCTACGAGACCGATCCCGAGACCGGTGAGCAGGTCTACGTGGTGCCGCCCCGAACCCTCGGGCAGAAGGTGCGCGAGGTGCTCCTGGCGATCAAGCTCGAGCAGGAGCTCACGAAGGACGAGATCCTCGCCCGGTACCTGAACACGGTCTACTTCGGCCACGGCGCCTACGGGGTGCAGGCGGCGGCGCAGACCTACTGGAGCAAGGACGCGAGCGAGCTCACGCTCTTGGAGTCGGCCACCCTCGCCGGCGTGATCCCCGGTCCCAGCCTCTACGACCCGATCCTCCGCCCCGAGGAGGCGCGGGCCCGCCGCAACCACGTGCTGGACCGGATGGTCGCCGAGGGGTACCTGGATCCCGCGCG
>BEHO01000327.1 GCA_002898915.1 bacterium HR12 | reverse complement strand
ATCTCCAGCACGACCTCGGCCCCGACCCCGCCGGTCTCGCGGAGCACGACCTCCACCGGGTCCTCGACCTTCGGGTCGACGAGGAGGTCGGCGCCCATGGCCGCCGCGAGCGCCCGGCGCTCGTCCACCGGCTCGATGGCGAAGACCTTCCACGCGCCGAGCGCCCGCGCGACCCCCACCGCGAACAGCCCGATCGGGCCGCAGCCGATCACCGCCACCGGGTTCGTGAGGAGGTCCTCCCCGCCCTCGGTGCCGAACGCGGCGTGCACCGCGTTCCCGAAGGGCTCCATGATGGAGGCGACGTCCGGGTCGATCCCCTCCCCCACGATCCAGGCGTTCTCGGCGGGGATCACCACGTGCTCGGCGAAGGCGCCCTCCGTATCGACCCCGAGGATCCGGAGGTTCTGGCAGATGTGGGCCCGGCCGGTGCGGCACGTGGCGCAGTGCCCGCAGGCGATGTGGGTCTCGGCGGCGACGAACGCCCCCGGCCGGATGTGGTGCACCTCCGGCCCCACCGCCTCGACGGTGCCGGCCACCTCGTGCCCGAAGGTCATGGGGATCCTCGTGATCCGGTGCTCGGCCCACTCGTTCCACGCGTAGATGTGCAGGTCCGTCCCGCAGATCGAGGCCGCGTGGACCCGCACCAGCACCTCGCCCTCGCCGGGCGTGGGGACCGGCACCTCGACCAGCTCGGCGCCGGGGCCGGGCCGCGTCTTGCGGAGCGCCCGCATCGTGGGGGCCATCGCGTCCGCCAGCCTACCGCCCCGGGGAACCCGGCGGGCGTCCCGGCTCGTCGGAAGCACGTCCGCGAGAGAGAACGAGGAGGCCCACGATGCGATGGATCCGGATGACGGTCGCGCTCACGGTGTTCCTGCTCGCCGCCTGCGGCAGGCTCACGGGGAGCGGCGGGGGCGGCACCGGCCCCACCGGCCCCTCGGGCGGGACCATCGCGCACCCCACGGGGAGCGATGAGCTCGTCCTGCGTTGGGAGCACCTGGGCGGGTTCGTCCCGGTGGAGTTCGATCTCGCCCGCATCCCGGAGTGGTCGCTCTACGGCGACGGGCGGGTGATCGTGCAGGGCCCGCAGATCGAGATCTACCCCGGTCCGGCCCTGCCCAACCTCCTCGTCTTCCGCCTCTCCGAGGAGGGCGTGCAGGCGGTCCTCCGCGCGGCGCGGGACGCCGGCCTCATGGACGGCGACGCCCGCTATCCCCAGCCCTGCGTGATGGACGCCCCGGCCACCGTGTTCACCGTGGTCGCCGAGGGCCGGACGAACGTGGTCGAGGCCGACGCGCTCGAGATCGACGCGGCCTGCTCCGGCGTGGACGGCGTGGACGAGGAGGCGCGCGCCAGGCTCCGCGAGTTCCAGCGCGAGCTCGGGGACCTGGCGAGCTGGCTCCCCGAGGGCTCGATCGGCGCCGAGGAGCCCTACGAGGCGGACGCGATCCGGATCTACGCGCTCCCCTACCGGGGCGACCCCGACGTACCGCAGGAGCCCCTCACCTGGCCCCTCGCGACGCCGCTCTCCCGCTTCGGCGAGCCATCCGCCCGGCTCCAGGACGCTCGGTGCGGCGTGGTGACCGGCCCCGACCTCGAGACGCTCCGTCCGCTCTTCGAGCGCGCGACCCAGCTCACCCCGTGGGTGAGCGACGGCGAACGGTTCGGGCTCGTCCTCCGACCGCTGCTCCCCGACGAGCGCGGCTGCTGACGACGGCGTCATCCGGACTTGCGTCGTGGGCCGTTCGGCCTACACTGCGCGCATCCGTCACGTGGGAGAGAGGAGAGGCGATGACGGAACGCGCGGTACGGAGATGGTGGACGGTACCCGCCGCGCTCGCGCTCGCGCTGGTCGCGACCGCGTGCGGGGGTGGCGGCGGGGGCGGCACCGTCGAGGTCACGCTCCAGGAGTGGGCCGTGGCGGCCAACCCCAGTACGATCTCGGCGGGCGAGGTCACGTTCGAGGCGACGAACGAGGGGCCGAACGATCCCCACGAGCTCGTCGTGATCCGCACGGACCTCGCGCCGGATCAGCTCCCCACCAACCCCGACGGGACGGTGAACGAGGAGGGGGAGGGCATCGAGGTCCTCGACGAGATCGAGGAGTTCCCGGTCGGCGAGACCCGGAGCCTGACGCTCGACCTCGAGGCCGGGAGCTACGTCCTCATCTGCAACATCTACGACGAGGAGGAGCAGGAGGCGCACTACCAGGAGGGGATGCGCACCGGCTTCACCGTGGAGTGAGGGGCGGGGCCGGGACCGCCCGCATCCCGGCCCACGCTCCGGCCGGTCGCCCCCGCGGCCGGCCGGAGTCCGGAGCCTCTCCTACCGCGGGCGACGGGCCCGCAGCCCCGAGCGGCGGCCGCCCCGGGAGCCGGAGAACACCACCCGCGGTGGCGCGATCTCCATCCCCTCGCGGCGGAACGCGTCCTGGAGCTCGAGGCGGGCCGCCATGCGGCTCACGTCGCCCCGCTGCTCCGCCGTGACGAGCGTGATCCCGGTACCGCTGCGCCCGGCCCGCGCCGTGCGCCCGACCCGGTGCACGTACCCCTTGTCGTCCTCGGGCGGGTCGTAGCTCACGACGTGGCTGATGCGCTCGAGGTCGAGCCCCCGGGCGGCCACGTCCGTGGCCACGAGCACGTCGGCCCCGCCCCGC
>BEHO01000326.1 GCA_002898915.1 bacterium HR12 | reverse complement strand
TCGACATCGTGCTGAACCGCTCCCGGTTCCTCGGGGGCGACCACGTGGGCGCCTTCGAGGAGCTCGCCGCGGCCCGTGAGGCGGCCGGCGCCGCGCACCTGAAGGTGATCCTGGAGACCGGGGAGCTCGGCAGCTACGACCGCGTCCGGCAGGCCTCGGTCCTCGCCATGGCGGCCGGGGCCGACTTCATCAAGACCTCGACCGGCAAGATCGGGGTGGGCGCGACGCCGGCGAGCGCGCTCTGCATGATGGAGGCGGCCCGCGACTTCCACGCCGAGACCGGGCGCGCGGTCGGGGTGAAGGTGGCGGGCGGGGTGCGGACGGCGAAGCAGGCGATCCACTACCTCGTCCTGCTCCACGAGACGCTCGGCCCCGAGTGGCTCGATCCCGAGCGGTTCCGGATCGGCGCCTCGGCGCTCCTGAACGACGTGCTGATGCAGATCGGGAAGGAGCGGACCGGCCGCTACCAGGGGCCCGACTACTTCCCGATCGACTGAGGAGGCGGAGGGTGGGCGACGAGGCGCGGGGGTCGAGGAACGGGCCGGGCGCGACCGGCCTCCCGGAGCAGGGCCGGCGCTTCGAGTACGCGCCGGCCCCCGAGAGCCGCGAGATCGTGCGTCTGCGCGAGCGCTACGACCTGTTCGTCGACGGCCGGTGGGTCGAGCCGAAGACGGGCCGCACGTTCACGACGATCGACCCGTCCACGGAGGAGCCCTTGGCCGAGGTGGCCGAGGCGGGGGAGGAGGACGTGGACCTCGCCGTGCGGGCGGCGGGCGAGGCCTACGAGACGCGTTGGCGCGACCTCCCGGGGAAGGAGCGGGCCAAGTACCTCTTCCGGATCGCCCGGGCGCTCCAGGAGCGGTCCCGGGAGTTCGCGGTGCTCGAGACGTTGAACAACGGCAAGCCGATCAAGGAATCGCGCGATGTCGACGTGCCCCTCGCCGCGGCGCACTTCTTCTACCACGCCGGCTGGGCCGACAAGCTGGAGTACGCGTTCCCCGGACGCACGCCCCGCCCCCTCGGCGTCGCCGCCCAGATCGTGCCCTGGAACTTCCCGCTGCTGATGTGCGCGTGGAAGCTCGCGCCGGCCCTCGCCACGGGGAACACGGCGGTGTTGAAGCCGGCCTCGACGACGCCGCTCACCGCGCTCCTCCTCGCCGAGGTGATCGAGGAGGCCGAGCTCCCGCCGGGGGTCGTGAACGTCGTGACCGGGCCCGGGGGGCGGACGGGCGAGTACCTGGCTCGGCACCCCGGCGTGGCGAAGGTGGCGTTCACCGGCTCGACGGCGGTCGGGAAGGTCCTCCGCCGGGCCCTGGCTGGGAGCGGGAAGCGTCTCACCCTCGAGCTCGGGGGCAAGGCGGCGAACATCGTGTTCGAGGACGCCCCCATCGACCAGGCGATCGAGGGCATCGTGAACGGCATCTTCTTCAACCAGGGGGAGGTCTGCTGCGCCGGCTCCCGCCTGTTCGTGCAGGAGTCGGTGGCCGAGCTCGTGACCCGGAAGCTGAAGGCGCGCCTCGCCACGCTGCGGGTCGGTGACCCCCTCGACAAGAACACCGACGTCGGCGCGATTAACAACCGGGCGCAGCTCGAGAAGATCCGGGAGCTCGTGCGGAGCGCGATCGAGGAGGGGGCCGAGGTCTACCAGCCGCCCTGCGAGCTCCCCGAGCGCGGCTTCTGGTTCCCGCCGACGCTCCTCACGAACGTGGCGATGTCGCACCGGGTCGCCCGCGAGGAGATCTTCGGGCCAGTGCTGTCCATCCTCACGTTCCGCACCCCCGCGGAGGCCGTGGAGAAGGCGAACAACACCGAGTACGGCCTCTCGGCGGGGATCTGGACCGAGAAGGGCTCGCGGATCCTCTGGATGGCGGAGCGCATGAAGGCCGGGGTGGTCTGGGCGAACACGTTCAACCGCTTCGACCCCTCCTCACCCTTCGGCGGGTACAAGGAGAGCGGGTTCGGGCGCGAGGGCGGTCGCCACGGGCTCGAGCCGTACCTCGACCTCGAGGGAGGGGCGCCGTGAGCGAGCGCCTGCCGGTCCGCCGTACCGCGAAGCTCTTCATCGGGGGAGCCTTCACCCGCAGCGAGTCGGGGCGCTCCTACGAGGTCCTCGCTCCCGACGGCCGGCTCCTCGCGCACGCCGCGCGCGCCTCCCGGAAGGACCTCCGGGACGCCGTGCGGGCCGCGCGCGCCGCGCAGCCGGGGTGGGCCGGCCTCACCGCCTACCACCGGGGTCAGATCCTCTACCGGGTGGCCGAGCTCATGGAGGGGCGCCGGGGGCAGTTCGAGGCCGAGCTCGCCGACGCGGGCTCCCGGGATCCGCGCCGCGAGGTGGAGGCGGCGATCGACCGGTGGGTCTGGTACGCGGGCTGGGCCGACAAGTTCGCCCAGGTGCTGGGCGGCACGAACCCCGTGGCCGGCCCCTACTTCAACTTCACCGTCCCCGAGCCCATGGGCGTCGTCGGGATCGTCGCGCCCCGGGAGGATCCGCTCCTCGGCCTGGTCTCGCGGCTCGCGCCGGCCATCGTCTCGGGGAACGCGGCGGTGGCGCTGGCGAGCGAGCCGGCGCCCCTCCCCGCCGACAGCCTGGCGGAGGTGCTGGCGACCTCCGACGTTCCCCCCGGCGCGGTGAACATCCTCACCGGGCTCACCGC
>BEHO01000325.1 GCA_002898915.1 bacterium HR12 | reverse complement strand
AGGCGATCGTCGCCGGGCCCGCCGATCAGGACCTCGTTCATGCCCGCCCCCACGAGGGCGTCGTCGCCCGACCCGCCGGCGAGGACCTCGATCCCCACGAGCTGATCGACCTCCCCCGCCTCCCCGCTCGGGCGCAGCTGCGCGTGGAGACGGAGATCCGAGCTCCGAGCCGCGTAGTCCGCCGTGTCCCGGCCCGGACCGCCGTTCAGGACGTCGTTGCCATCGAACGCGGTCCCCCCGTCGAACCGGTCCTCGCCTCCCCTCCCGAGGAGCGCGTCGTCCCCGGCGCCCCCACCGAGGACGTCGGGTCCGTCGCCCCCCTGCAGGAGGTCGTCCCCCTCCTCCCCGTCGAGGTCGCTCGGTCGGTCCCAGGGAGCTCCGAGATCGCCGCCGCCGCGGAGCGACGCCTCGTCGTCGCCGGCCCCGAGCCGAAGCTCCAGCCCCTCGACGCTCTCGAGCCCCGTCACGTTGGGCGCGCCCGCGCCGAGCAGGTCCGCGGCGTCGGCGCCGACGACGATGACCTCGGCCTCCTCGGTGCCCACGACGGCGAGGACGTCGGCGTCGCCCGGGAGCGACAGGGCGACGGGGATGGTGGTCCCGTCCGCCTTCCGGAGGCCGCCGTTCGCGAGCTCGATGGCCAGACGTCCCTGGGCGCGGAGCGCGATGGAGGACACGGTCTCCACCGTCGCCCCCTCGCACGCGCCGGTGAGCGGCTCGTGATCCGCGAGGATCAGGCCGTCCGCATCGCGCGACACCGTGAGGTCCGTCGCGGTCTCGAGCGTGAGCTCGCCGTCCTCCAGGGCGCACGTGGCCTCGGAACGGGCGACGCCCTCGAGGTGGACGAGGGCGCCGAGGGCGAGGACCAGCGCGCCGAGGACCCGGAGGCCGGGGGTCGTCCGAGGGCGACTCGACATCCTCAGGTCGTCCTCACCACGACGGCGTCGATGACCGCCCGCTCCCCGTAGGGGGGCCGGTTGACGAGGCATCCCACCTCCGTCCGGACCTGGCAGGCGGCGTTCCGGTCCCGGACCCACATCGTGGTGCTGCCCCCGCCGTCCAGGTTCACGGCGTTCCAGGCCCCGAGCTCCAGCATGAGCCGGCCGAGGTCGGGGAACCGCAGGCCGGTGCTCCAGCCGGGCTGCCGGCCGTCCACGGTGACGAGGAGGAAGCGGCAGGGCGTGCGGGGATCCTCGTCGGAGCAGCCGATCGTGATCCCCACGGCCGTCCGGGGGTTCCGTGCGTAGAAGGGGCGGTCGGGCCCGTGCTTGGGGCCGCAGGTCGAGAAGCACGCCGGCCCGACGTTCACGCCGTCGTCGACGAGCTGGGGGAGGCCGCCGAAGACATCGGTGACCCCGGGATGCCCGAGGTCCACCCGCATCGTCACCACGTCTCCGACGTGTAGCCCCGCCACCGGGTCGCCGCCGAGGACGACCCAGTCGAAGCGACCCGCCGGCGGCCGGATCGGGGATCGCTCGCACTCCGGGCCCGTCCGGGCCTCGGCCACCCGGTACGTCCGGGTCGCCGTGCGCACCCCGCTGACGGGCTCGAGCAGGGCCCAGCAGGAATCCACGGCGGGCGCTACCTCGCGACCGCCCCGCGCCGTGAACGCGACGACGTTCGACCGCCAGGGCTGGCGCGCGTTCCAGCTCGCGACGCTGAAGCTCGCGCCGGGGGCCTCGACCTCGACCTGGAACCGGGGTCGTCCCACCCACGCCTGGGTCCGGTCCCCGCTGATCGCGAGCGCGACACCGGGTTGCGTCCAGAGGGCGCCGGAGGTGACGATCTCCCCCCGGATCACGGTGAGGTGTCGTGGGGCGCCCGTGCCGCTCGCCACGAAGCCGCCGTTGACCGCCGCGACCGCGCCGGATCGGGTCCCGATGCGGCTCGTCGTCCGCCTCGTGCCGAACGTGGCTCCGGCCATCCGCATCTCGACCGACACGCCCCGCGAGCCGACGAACGTGAGCACGCGCACCTGCTGATCCTCCCAGCGGAGGGCGCGGAAGGTGAAGGGCGGGCGGACCACCGTGACGCCGCCCACGGCGGGCGGCGGCGGGAGCGCGCCGACGAGCGCGATGGCGGCGAGTGCGAGGCCGAGGGCGCGGACGCCCCTTCCGGCCCGTGCGTTCATCGGATGGTTCCTCCGCGTTCGGGCACTGGTCGCGCTGGACCGGTCGTGGGAGGCGGGCGCACCAACCCTATCCCCGCGGTTCGGCGGGGTCAACGAGCCTATACTGGCCCGCCGTGGCCACCTACCGCGTCGACCTGCGCTCCGACACCGTGACCACGCCCTCCGAGGCGATGCGTCGGGCGATGGCGTCGGCTGAGGTGGGGGACGACTGGTTCGGCGACGATCCCACCGTGAACCGCCTCCAGGAGCGGGCTGCCGAGGTCACCGGCAAGGAGGCGGCCCTGTACGTCCCGACCGGCACCATGGCCAACCAGATCGGGCTCCGGCTCCACTTCCGAGGCACGGGACACCTGGTGGTGGCGGAGGCCACCGCGCACGTGGCGACGACCGAGGTCATGAGCTCGGCGGCCCTCTCCGGGATGGCCTTCAAGACGATCCGCGGGGACCGCCGGGGACGGATCTCGGCCGAGCAGGTCCAGGCGGCCCTCGCGCCCGATCCTGAGGACGTGGAGGTGGTGGACCTCGTCG
>BEHO01000324.1 GCA_002898915.1 bacterium HR12 | reverse complement strand
AGGACCTCGTCGGGGTCGAGCTCGCCGAAGGTCTCGATGTCGGCCACTTCCGGCGTCCCCGCCGTGAGGGTGCCGGTCTTGTCGAGCAGGAGCACGGTGCCCCGGGCGAGGGTCTCGAGGGCCCCGCCGCCCTTCACGATGACCCCGCGCTTCGCGGCCCGGGAGATCCCCGCCACGATGGCGATGGGGGCCGCGAGGATCATCGGACAGGGCGTCGCGACCACGAGCACCGCGAGCGCCCGCACCGGATCGCCGGAGAGCCCCCACGCCGCGCCCGCGATCGCCAGGGTCGTGGGGATGAACCACAGCGCGTACCGGTCGGCGAGCCGCACGAACGGCGCCTTCTCCGTCTGCGCCTGCTGCACGAGGCGGACGATGCCCGCGTACGTGCTCTCGGCGGCGGTCGCGCCGGCCCGCAGATCGAAGGCGGCGCCCGCGTTCACCGCGCCGCTGCGGACCTGGTCCCCTCGCTCGCGCACCACCGGCATGGACTCGCCCGTCAGGGCCGACTCGTCCAGGACGCACGTCTCCGAGGCGAGGACCCCGTCCACCGGCACGACCTCCCCGGGCTTCACGAGCAGCAGGTCCCCGGGCGCCACATCCTCCACCACCACGTCGTCGAGCCCGCCGTCCCGGTACCGATGGGCGAGGCGAGGCGCGCGCTCGAGGAGCGCGGAGAGCTCGCGCTCGGCCCGACGCTCCGCGAAGTCCTCGAGGGCCCGGCCGCTCGCCAGCATCAGGGCCAGCACCGCCCCCGCCTCGTACTCGCCGAAGGCGAGGGCCCCGACCATCGCGAGGAGCGCGATCAGGTCGACGCCCGTCCGACCCCGGCGGAGCTGCTCCACGGTGGACCAGAGCAGCGGGAGCACCCCCGCCACCGTGGTCGCGCCGAACGCCACGTGGGCGGCGTCGTGGTCGCCGCCGATCCACAGCGCCCCGCCCACCGCGATCCCGAGCGCCGAGACCGCGAGGTGCAGGGTGTCCCGGTTCAGCGCCCTCGGCCTCGACCCCGCCATCGCCTCGCGCCCACCAGACCGCCCACGGAGGTGCCGCCTACGGGCCACCCCTCGGGCTCCACGCCCCGACGCTATCACGCACGCCGACCCCCGCTGGTACCGTGGGCCCGCCATGGCGCACGTCGTCCGGTTCAACGTCACGCCCCTCAAGTCGTCCGCCCTCCACCACCCGACCGAGGTCCGGATCGAGCGGTCCGGTGTCGTCGGCAACCGGGAGTTCTTCCTCGTCACCGAGGACGGGAAGCTCTTCGTCGGCTCGAGGTTCGGCCGTCTCGTTCGGATCCGAGCCGAGCACGACCCTGAGCGCGAGACGCTCAGGCTCACCCTCCCGGACGGCGAGACCCTGGAGGGCGGGACCGCGGAGACCGGTGAGCGGATCGAGGTCGACTTCTGGGGGCGGCGGGTCGGCGCGCGGATCCTCCAAGGTCCGTGGGCAGAGGCCCTCGGCCGGTTCGCGGGGCGGCCCCTCCGACTCGCCCGGGTGGAGCGCCCGGGCGACGGCGTCGACGTGCATGCGCTCACGCTCGTCTCGTTGGCCTCCGTCGAGGAGCTCGCGCGCCGGGCCGGGGTCGAGCGCCTCGATCCCCGGCGGTTCCGCATGACGATCGAGATCGACGGCGTCGGCCCGCACGAGGAGGACACCTGGTCGGGCCGTCCGCTCAGGGTCGGCGAAGCCCTCCTGCTCGTCGGCGACCCGGTCCCCCGATGCGCCGTCACGACCCAGGACCCCGACACGGGCGACCGCGACTTCCCGACGCTCGCCGCGATCAGGCGGTACCGGGGGCTCCGCGACGGCGAGATCTGCTTCGGCGTCTACGCCTCCGTGATCGAGCCCGGCTCCGTGCGGGTCGGCGATCCGGTCGAGCCCCGCTGACCGGGCACCGAGGGGCCCGCCCTCGGGAGCGCCCCCGCCCCCATGCTGGAGGGCCCCCACCCTCCCGCCTTCCCGGAACCCGCACCCGGCTGCGGATTTCCACTCAAGTTGTCCCCCGATCGGCCGATACCTGATGCCGGAACGCACGGATGCCGGGCGGAAGCCCGGCTGGACCGCACCGGGAGGTAGCAGATGGCACGGACCCAGACCGGGAGGCTCGGGCGCAGGACGGCGACCGTCGGCCTCGCCCTCGGCCTCCTCTTCGCCGCCGGCATCGCCTTCGCGGCGTGGACCGCCACCGGGACGGGCTCGGGGTACGCGAAGGCCACGACGGCCCAGCCGCTCACGACGGTCGACGTCTCGGCGACCACGCCGGCGACGCTCTACCCCGGCGCCACGGGGGACGTCCTACTGCGGATCAACAACCCGAACCCGTACCCAGTGGTCGTCACGGACGTGACCGGCAACGGCGCCATCACCGCGAGCAACGGGAGCTGCAACGTCGCCTCGGTGACCTTCACCGACCAGACAGGACTGTCGCTGAACGTGCCCGCGGGGAGCGCCGCGACGTTCACCCTGTCCGGCGCCGTCCAGATGTCGAGCGCCGCGAACGACAACTGCCAGGGGGCGACCTTCACGATCCCCGTGGCCCTGTCGGGGACGAGCGCCTAGCCCGGCCCCGCCGGTGCGGACGCGGAGGGCGGGGCGACCCGCCCTCCGCGCACGTACCCGTCACGTGCGAAGGAAGCACGTACCCGTCAGATCG
>BEHO01000323.1 GCA_002898915.1 bacterium HR12 | reverse complement strand
GGTCGGATCCCATGGGAACCTCCGGGAGTTCTTGGACAAGGGTCGGGAGGGCATGTCGAGTACCTTCCTCGTGCGGCTCCGGGTGGGCGAGATCCTGATGGATGCCAAGGGCGTGTCTCGCGTGTACGCCCCGCAGCTCCGGACGCGGGATGCCGTGCTCCTCGTCCTCGGCGCCCTCATCGCCATGGCCCTCGTCATCGTCGTGTCCCCGTCGCTCCGGCTGTACGTGACCCTCCTCCTGGACGAGGTGCGCCAGTGGTTCTTCGATCTCGGGGGTCTCGGGTGATGCCACGCGCGGAGGGTCCGAGGGCGCGGTGATCCCGTTCCGCCAGCACGTGGTGACGATCGTGGCGATCTTCCTCGCCCTCGCCCTGGGCATGCTCGCCGGCAGCGCCTTCATCCAGCCCCGCCTGGTGGAGCAGCTCAGGGCCCAGGTCGCGGAGCAGGCGCGGAGGATGGGGGACCTGCGGGAGGAGGTGGGGGCGCTCCGGGATCGGCTGGCCAACGAGCGCGCCTTCAACGACGTGGCGCTCGCGCATCTGACCGAGGGCCGGCTCCTCGGGCAGCAGGTGGTCGTCCTCGCCCTCGAGGGCCTCGAAGGCGATGCCCTGGACGAAGCGCGCCGCGCGCTGGACGAGGCGGGGGCGATCTCCATCGCGCTCCAGGCGCGGGCGGCGTTCGCGCCGACCGACCCCGAGGCCGCCGCCGCCCTCGCCGAGCTGCTCGGCGAGCCGGACGCCGACCCCCCCGAGCTCGCCGCGCTCGCGGCCCGGGCGCTCGCCGAGCGCCTCGCCACCGATCCGCGACGTGAGCCGCGGGACGAGGACCTGCTCCGGGAGCTGCTCGCCGCCGGGTACCTCACCCCGATCGACGCCGGCCTCACCGAGGAGGTCCTCGCCGACATCGGGGGTCCCCATCAGGTCGTCCTGATCCTCGCGGGGGGACCGACCGAGGACCCGCCGCTCTCGCCCGAGGCGTTCGCGGTGCCCCTCGTGGAGCGGCTCGCGGACCTCGGCCTCCCGGTGGCCGCGGGCGAGCCGGTCGACTCCGCCGTGCCGTTCGTCGAGATCCTTCGGGACAGCGGGCGGGACGGCCTCGTCACGGTGGACGACGTCGACGAGAGCCGGGGCGCGGCCGCCCTGGTGCTCGGGCTCCAGCGCCTCATCCTCACGGGCGACGGAGGGCACTACGGGGTGAAGGACGGCAGCGTGCCGCTGCCACCGCCGTGAGCGCGGTGGTGGCGCTCGTGGCCGCCCGCGACGAGGCCGGCCGCGTCGGGGACACGGTGCGGGCGCTGCGGGCCATCCCCGGGGTGGGTCAGGTGGTCGTCGTCGACGACGGATCCACCGACGGCACGGCGGCCGAGGCCCTCGCGGCCGGGGCCGTCGTGCTGCGCTCGCGCCGGCCCGTGGGCAAGGGAGGGGCGCTCGAAGGGGCGCTGCGGCGGCTGCCACCGGCCGAGGTGTGGCTCTTCGCCGACGCGGACCTCGGTCGGAGCGCGAGGCTCCTGGAGCACCTGCTGGGACCGGTGCTGGCGGGACGCGCCGACGTCGCGATCGCCAGGTTCCCGCCCTCGGGGGGTGGCGGGTTCGGGCTCGTGAAGCGCGCGGCGGCCGCGGCCATCCGGCTCCTGACGGGGTACACGCCGTCCGAGCCGCTCTCCGGCCAGCGGGCGGTGACCGAGCGAGCCCTCACGGCCTGCAGGCCGCTGGCGCGGGGGTTCGGGGTCGAGACGGCCATGACGATCGACGCGCTCCGGGCGGGGTTCCGGATCGTCGAGCTCCCGCTCGAGCTCTCCCATCGGCCGACCGGGAAGACGTTGCGGGGCTTCGCCCACCGCGCCCGCCAGGGCCTCGACATCGCGCTCGCCGTCGCGGCGCGGGCGCTCGGTCTCCGCTGATGGGGTGGGGTCCGCTCCTCGCCGAGAACCACCGCGGGCGCCGCATCCCGCGGATCCTGTGGGCCCCCCTCGTGACGTCGGCGCTCGCCGCCACGCTCCTGGCCGAGGGGATGGGGAGGGCGGGTCCCGAGGCGTGGGGCGCCCTCGCCGGCCTCCTCCTCACCTGCGGCGCCGGTCTCGTCGACGACCTCGTGTCGGCCGGCCCCCGCGGGTTGCGTGGGCACCTGCGCGCCCTGGCGTCGGGCCGGATGACGACCGGCGCGTTGAAGGTCCTCGTCGGCGTCGGCGCGGCCGTGGTGGTCCTCGCCCTCGAACCCCCGCGGCCGTGGTGGACCCGGCTCGCCGGGGTCGTGCTGGTTCCGGCCTGCGCCAACCTGTGGAACGGCCTGGACGTCCGTCCGGGACGCGCGCTCAAGGCCTTCCTCCCGGTCGGGGCGTGGTTCCTCCTCATGGGGCCGGTCCCGTCGTTCCCGGCAGGGGTCGGCGTGCTGGTCGGCGCCGTCCTCGCGATCGGTCCGGACCTGCGCGAGCGCGCCATGCTGGGGGACGCCGGCTCGAACCCCCTCGGCTTCGCCGCCGGGCTGTGCCTCTACCTCGGCCTGCCGGACGGCGGGGTCCCCGTCGCGAGCGCCGCGGCTGTAGGTCTGAACCTGCTGGCGGAGACGGTCACGCTCTCGCGGGTCATCGACGCGGTCCCCGCCCTGCGGGCGCTCGACCGGCTCGGGCGCCTCCCCGGGTGAGGGGCGGTCCGAGGTTCC
>BEHO01000322.1 GCA_002898915.1 bacterium HR12 | reverse complement strand
CGGGAGGCTTCGAGATCCGGAGGCGGACGTGAACGAGCACGAGGCGCTCGTCGAAGAGGCGGTGCGCGAGCGGCGCACCGTCCTCCTGGTCGGGGGGCTCGACACCGGCAAGAGCACGCTCGCCCGAGCGCTCCTCGCCGCGGCGGTCGCGGCCGGTCGGAGGGGCGCGTTCCTCGACGCCGACGTCGGCCAGAAGACCGTGGGGCCGCCGGCGACGGTGACCCTGAAGATCGTCCGGGGCCCGGAGGACCTGGAGCCGGAGGCGCTCGCGCGTCAGGACGCGCTGTGGTTCGTCGGCTCGACGTCGCCGGAGGGGCACCTCCTCCAGGTGGTGACGGCCGTGGCGCGTCTGTACGCCATGGCCCGGGAGCGCGGCGCCGACCTCGTCGTCGTGGACACGTCGGGGCTCGTGTCGGGGATCCCTGGCCAGGTGCTGAAGTACCACAAGGTCGAGCTCCTCCAGCCGGACCTCGTCGTGGGGCTCCAGCGGGGGGAGGAGCTCCTGCCCCTCCTCGGGGTGATCCAGCGGTTCTTCGCGACCCAGGTGGTGCCGCTGGGGGTGCACCCGAACGTCGTCCCGACGTCCGTCGAACGGCGAGCCGAGAACCGGGAGCGGGCCATGGCCCGGTACTTCGCCGGCGAACTCCACCGGTTCCGGGTGAAACCCACCGTGTTCATGCCGGCGTTGCCGCCGCTGTTCGACCTCGCCCAGCTCGACCGGCTCCTGGTCGGTCTCTCGGACGGGGCGGGGGGGTATCTCGGCCTCGGCTACCTGGAGCATCTGCCGGAGGAGGGGTCGCTCCGGCTGATCACGCCCGTGGCAGCGAGCCCGAAGGCGCTTAGACTGGGGTCCGTGCGCCTCGCGGACGGGTACCGCGCCAGGCGCGTGGATCTCCGCGGTCTGTTCGGATCGGGGTAGGACGAGGGAAGAAGAGGAAGGGACGCCGCTTGCCGTCGCTGATCAAGAAGCGCCGCAAGAAGATGCGGAAGAAGAAGCACAAGAAGCTCCTGAAGAAGACCCGCTGGCAGCGCCGTCAGCAGGGTCGCTAGGCGCGCGAGGAGGGCTCCGTCCGTGGACGCGACGGGGCGGCGGAGGAACCGGGCGATGCACCGGGCGCTCGTCGGTCCGCTCGTCGCGGCATCCCTGCTCGCCGCGTGCGCCGGCGCCGAGGCGCCGACCGCGCTGCCGGAGGGATCCCGGGCCGTGTCCTTCCCGGCCGCCGACGGGGTGCGGCTCGAGGGTCGCCTCGTGGGGGAGGGCTCGGTGGCGGTCGTGCTCTCGCACATGCGGCCCGCCGACCAGCGCTCCTGGTGGCCGTTCGCCGAGGACCTCGCCGACGCGGGGTACCTCGTCCTCACCTACGACTTCCGGGGGTACTGCCCAGGCGGGGTGGGGGGCTGCTCGGAGGGCGAGCGCGAGCTCGGGGAGATCTGGCGGGACGTGCTCGGGGCGATCGACTTCGTCCGGGGCCGCGGCGCGCGGCAGGTGGTGCTGATCGGCGCCAGCATGGGCGGCACGGCGTCGCTCGTCGCGGCCGCCCAGGAGGGGGTCTCGGTGGACGCCGTGGTCACGCTCTCGGCGCCGGCGTCCTTCGAGGGCATGGTCCTCGATGCCGACCTCCTGTCCCGGGTCGACGCGGCGAAGCTCTTCATCGCCGGGACCGGGGACGCGACGGCGGCCGACGATGCGCAGGCGCTGTACGCGGCGTCACCTCCGCCGAAGCGCGTCGAGATCCTCACCACGGACGCGCACGGGACGGACATCCTCTCCGGGAACCAGGCGGGGCGGGCGAGGACCCTCATCCTCCAGTACCTGGCGGAGCGCGTGCCGGCCCGATGACCCGCCCCATCGTCTTCTGCACGGACTACGGCCTCGTGGACGTGTTCGTCGGGGTCTGCCACGGGGTCATCGCGAGGATCGCGCCCGAGGCCCGGGTGATCGACCTCACGCACCACGTGGCCCGGCAGGACGTCCTCCAGGGGGCGATCCTCCTGGCGCGCGCCGCCCGGTTCATGCCGGACGACGCCGTGTACCTCGCGGTCGTGGACCCCGGCGTGGGGTCCGAGCGACGCCCGATCGCCGTCGAGACCCGGGCGGGCGCCCACCTGGTCGGCCCGGACAACGGGCTGCTGTCGATGGCCTGGGCCGAGCTCGGGGGGGCGGAGCGCGCGGTCGAGATCGCCGCCCCCGAGGTGCTCCTCCACCCCGTCTCGCGGACGTTCCACGGGCGGGACGTGTTCGCCCCCGCCGCCGCGCACCTCGCGAACGGCGCCGCCCTGGAGGAGCTCGGCCCCCCGATCGACGTGGGCGGGCTCCACGTCCTCGAGCTGCCCCGGCCGATGGTGGCGCGGGGCTCGGTCGGCGCGCGGGTGCTCTCGGTGGACGCCTTCGGGAACGTGCAGCTGAACGCCCGGCCCGACGACCTCGACGCGGCGGGGCTCGGCCCCATCCTGCAGGTCGGCCCGCGAGCGGTGCCCCGTGTGGACACCTTCACCGACCTCCACCCGGGCTCGGTGGGCGCGCTCGTGGACTCCGACGGGTTCATCGCCCTCGTGGTGAACCGGGGCAGCGCCGCGGAGCTGCTCCACCTCAAGGTGGGCGACGCGGTGGTGCTCGGCGGCTGACCTCAGGGCGAGGCCGGGAGCGAGGGGAGCGGGGTCCCGGGCTCCGGC
>BEHO01000321.1 GCA_002898915.1 bacterium HR12 | reverse complement strand
CGCCTCGTCCTGGTCGTGCACGAGCCGGTTCCAGAGCACCCGGGCCCGGTCCGGGCCGGGCGGGGGCGGCGCGTTGCCCGCCAGGCGCTTCGCGACGATCGGCACGAGGACGGCGGCCCCGGCGAGCGCCCCCCGTCGGCCGTGGACCCGGGCGAGGACCGGCACCAGGGCGAGGAAGGCGACGAAGCAGCCGAGCGAGGTCCGTCGGGCGAGCCTCCCCGCGGCCAGCCCGACGCCGAGCACCGCCACGCCCGCCGGCGCGTTCACCGCGAGGGCGCCGAGGGCCGGCGAGATCCCCCGCCCCCCGGCGAAGCCGAGGAACGGCGACCAGTCGTGGCCGGCGACGGCGGCCCCGCCGGCGAGGGCCGCGAGCGTCGGTCGGTCGCGCCCCGCGAGGAGCGGTCCCACGGCCCCCTTGGCCACGTCGAGGGACCCGGCGACCGCGAGCGGCCCGAAGCCGGCCACGCGGTACAGCCCCGTGCCGGAGACCGTCCCCGTGCCGACCCGACGGAGGTCCGTCCCGCGCAGCAACCGCGCGGCGATGTTCGAGAAGGGCACCGACCCCGCGAGGTACGCGAGGCCGAGCACCGCCCAGGCGGGCAACCTCCTCCCCCTCACGACCCGAACGGTACACCGACCGTCGGCCGGTTCC
The DNA here is from genome assembly GCA_002898915.1 of bacterium HR12. GTDB lineage: Bacteria > Actinomycetota > UBA4738 > UBA4738 > HRBIN12 > HRBIN12. The sequence goes on along the minus strand of BEHO01000321.1, from coordinate 2,024 downwards.
GCGCGGGGCCGAGGTCCTTGGCGCCGAGGGCCCGGGGTGGGACAGTGGACGCTCGGAGGGTTCGGGCATGGCCGAGGTCATCCTGGCCGACGGGCTCACGAAGTCCTACGGCTCGCGCCGCGGGGTCATCGACCTCACCTTCTCGGTCTCGCCCGGCGAGGTCTTCGGCTACCTCGGGCCGAACGGCGCCGGCAAGACCACCACCATCCGGACGCTGCTCGACCTCATCCGCCCCACGACGGGGCGCGCCCTCGTCTTCGGCCTCGACTCCCACCGGGACGCCGTGCGGATCCACGCCCGCGTCGGGTACCTCCCCGGCGAGTTCTCCCTCTACGACCAGATGACCGGCGCCGAGTACCTCGCGTACCTCGCGAGCCTCCGCGGCGGGGTGCCGGCCGAGCGCGTCGCCGAGCTCGCCGAGCGCCTGGACGTGGACCTCTCCGCGAGGATCCGGACCCTCTCGCACGGCAACCGGCAGAAGATCGGGCTGATCCAGGCCTTCATGCACCGGCCCGAGCTCCTCATCCTCGACGAGCCGACCCAGGGGCTCGACCCCCTGATCCAGCACGAGTTCTCCCGGCTCATCGAGGAGGCCCGCGCCGAGGGCCGGACGGTGTTCCTCTCCTCGCACGTGATGCCGGAGGTCGAGCGCGTGTGCGACCGCGTCGGCATCATCCGCGAGGGCCGGCTCGTCGCGGTCGAGGAGATCGGCGACCTGCGGGCCAAGGAGCTCCGCACGCTCGAGATCCGCTTCGCCGCGCCCGTGCCGCCCGACGCCTTCGCGGGCGTGCCCGGCGTCCGGGAGGCCGCGGTGAGCGGCGACGCGGCGCGCGTCACGGTGGCCGGCCCGATGGACGCGGTGATCAAGCGGATCGCGGCCTTCGAGGTCGTGGACCTCACCAGCCACGAGCCGAGCCTGGAGGAGATCTTCCTCACCTTCTACGGGAAGGGGGAGGACGGTTACGGGAAGGGGGAGGACGGTGGCGACTGAGGCGCTCCGAGCCCGGCCGATGCTCCGCACCGTCTTCGGCAAGACGCTCTGGGAGCAGCGACGGGCGATCGCCGGATGGGCGATCGGGCTGTTCGCGGCCGGCGCGATGTACGCGCCCTTCTACCCCTCGATCCGGGAGAACGCCGCGACGTTCGACCGGTACCTGGAGAGCATGCCGGAGTTCTTCCGCGAGGCGTTCCTCGGGCGGACCGGCGACTTCACCTCGCCGGCCGGGTACCTGAACACCGAGCTGTTCAGCTTCTTCGCGCCCCTGCTGTTCCTCGTGTTCGCCATCGGCGCCGGGGCCAAGGCGATCGCGGGCGAGGAGGAGCGGCAGACCCTGGACATCCTGCTCGCCGCGCCGATCCCCCGCCGCCGCGTCGTCGTGGAGAAGTTCCTGGCGATGCTCGCGGGCGGCGCGATCCTCGGCGCGTTCCTCTGGCTCGCGGTGCCGATCACCGGGCCCCCCTTCGACCTGCGCGTGGACCTCGGCGACCTCACGGCCGCCGTGGTGATGTGCTACCTGCTCGCGATGGCCTTCGGCGCGATCGCCCTGGCCGTCGGGGCCGGCACGGGTCGGCGCGGCCTCGCGATCGGGATCACCGGCGGGATCGCCGCGGGGTCGTGGCTCGTGGACCTCCTCGCGCCGGCGGCCGAGGCCACGGAGTGGCTCCAGTACCTCTCGCCGATGCACTACTACCTCGACGCCGAGCCGATGCTGCGGGGCCTCGGCGTCACGGGCTCCCTCATGCTCGCCGGGATCGCCCTCGCCGGCTTCCTCGCCGCGCTCGTGCTGTTCGAGCGCCGCGACCTCGCCGCGTGAGGACGTCAGCTCGCCGCGTCTCCGCCGTTCGCCGCCGCGACCTCCGCGGCGATCTCGAGGGCGGCCTTCCGACCGAACGTCTCCGACGGGCCCAGGACCCGGTAGTCCACGCCGCCCGAGAGCCACTCGACGGCGGTGGCGACCTCCCCCTCGATGAGGATGCCCTCTTCGCGTTCCCCCACCCGCACCAGCGTCCACGTGCCCTCGCAC
>BEHO01000320.1 GCA_002898915.1 bacterium HR12 | reverse complement strand
TGGGCGACCCCGAGCGGCTGCGCCAGGTCGTGGTCAACCTCCTCTCGAACGCCCTGCGCCACACGCCCGGCGGCGGTCGCATCACCGTGCGCACGGGCGTCCGTGGCGACGAGGCCGTGCTCGAGGTCCTCGACACGGGTCCCGGCATCGCCGCGGAGGACCTGCCGCACGTGTTCGAGCGCTTCTACCGGGGGCGTGGCGCGGAGGCCGGCCCGGGGAGCGGGATCGGGCTCGCCGTCGTCGCGGAGCTCGTGGCGGCGCACGGCGGAGCCGTGGAGGCCGCCAACCGACCGGAGGGGGGCGCGGCGTTCACGGTGCGTCTCCCCGCCGCCTGAACGAAGGACCCCCTTGCGCGGCCCCGGGGCGAGGCCCTACTATCTCGCCCACTCCGTCGGGGCCCGCACGACGGTGGCCTTCGTGCCCGCCCCGATGTGAGGAGGGGAGCGGCAACGAAGGGATCACCGGTGGGGGTCGTGGCACAGGCAGCCGTCGATCGGATCGACGTCCGGTTCGATCGCGTCACCAAGCGCTTCGAGGACGTCGTCGCCGTGGACGACGTGAGCTTCGAGGTCCCCAGCAACTCCTCCTACTCGCTCCTCGGGCCGTCGGGCTGCGGCAAGACCACCTCGCTCCGCCTCATCGCGGGGTTCGAGCAGCCCACGGCGGGCACGATCGAGATCGGCGGCCGGAGCGTCGCCGGCGTCCCCTCGCACAAGCGGAACGTGAACACGGTCTTCCAGCACTACGCCCTGTTCCCGCACATGGATGTGGCGGGCAACGTCGGCTACGGGCTCCGGCAGATCCGGCCCAAGCTGCCGAAGGCCGAGATCGATCGCCGGGTCGGCGAGGCGCTGGAGCTCGTTCGGCTCGCGGGGTTCGGCTCGCGCCGCGTGTGGGAGCTCTCCGGCGGGCAGCAGCAGCGGGTGGCCCTGGCGCGGGCGCTCGTGATGCGCCCCCGGGTCCTCCTCCTCGACGAGCCGCTCGGCGCCCTCGACCTCAAGCTCCGCAAGGAGATGCAGCTCGAGCTGAAGCAGCTCCAACGCGAGGTCGGGATCACCTTCATCTACGTCACCCACGATCAGGAGGAGGCCCTCTCCATGAGCGACCGGATCGCCGTGATGCGGGCCGGCCGCATCCTCCAGGAGGGGTCGCCCGCGGAGCTCTACGACCAGCCGGTGGACCGGTTCGTGGCCGACTTCATCGGACAGTCGAACTTCTTCGAGGGCGTGGTCGAGGACCCCGGGCCGCCGGTCGTCGTGCGCACCGACCGGGGGGTCGTGCTGCGCGCGCCGCTGCCGGCGGGGGGGCGGGCGCTCGCGCGCGGCGAGCGGGCCGTGATCTCGGTGCGGCCCGAGCGGGTGCACCTCGAGGCGCCGGGCGCGGATCCGCCCCCCGGGTGGGGGTCCGCGCTCGGTCGGGTCCGCGAGCGGACGTTCCTCGGGGACCAGGTCGAGTTCGCGGTGGACGTGCCCGCGCTCGGCCACGTGGTCGTCCGGCTGAACCACCGCCCCGGGTCCCCCGAGGCGAGGTTCGCGCCCGGCGATGAGGTCCAGGTGGGCTGGGCCGAGGAGGTCGCGCTCGCGCTGGGAGCGTGAGGCGGAGACGAGGGAAGGAGGGATGAGTTGACGGAGCGGAGGAACCCTCTGGCGGGCACCGGGGCGGGCGAGCTGCAGGCGCACGGGCAGCTGACCCGTCGACGGTTCCTGCGGATGGCCGGGGTCACCCTCGGCGCCACGGCCGGCGCCGGGCTCGTGTCGGCCTGCGCGCCGGAGCGTGAGCGGGAGGAGACCCCGGGCGGCGGCGCGACCGGGGGCGGGGACCTCGGCGACCGGCTGGTCCTCGTGACCTGGCCGAACTACCACAACCCCGAGAACTTCAAGGCCTTCGAGGAGGCCACCGGGGTGAAGGTGGACGTGAAGGTCTTCGGCTCGAACGAGGAGATGCTCGCCAAGCTCCAGGTGGGGAGCACGGGGTGGGACGTGTTCGTCCCCACGAACTACACGATCCCGACCTACGCCGAGCTCGGCCTCATCGAGCCGCTCGACCTGTCGAGGATCCCCAACTACGACCCGTCCCAGTACGAGACGCGGTTCCTGGAGGCCTCGAAGGTCCCCGGCGACGACACCACGTACGCGATCCCGAAGAACTGGGGGACGACCGGGTACTGCATCTGGACCGACGTGATCGACACGAACCCCACGACGTGGAAGGAGTTCTGGGACTCGACGATGGGGCCGTGGTCGGGCAAGGTCACGATCCACGACTACATGCTCACGACCATCGGGAACGCCCTGAAGTACTACGGGTACTCCTTCAACTCGATCGACCCGGACGAGCTCGCCGACGCCGAGGAGCTGCTCATCGCGGCCAAGCCGCACCTGTTCGGCATCACCAGCGACTACCAGCCGCCGATGCGGGCCAAGGACGCCTGGGCCGCGATGGCCTGGACCGGGGACGCGGCGCAGATGAACCGCGACGAGCCGCTGATCCAGTACGTCCTCGGGCGCGAGGGCGGCGAGATCTGGGAGGACAACTGGGCGATCGTGGCCGAGTCCACGCGGAAGGACGCCGCCTACGCGTTCCTCAACTTCATGATCGACCCGAAGGTGGCGGCCAAGGAGACGGAGTTCCACGGGTACCCGCATGTGGACAAGCGCGCCACGGCGCTCGTGCCGGAGGAGATC
>BEHO01000319.1 GCA_002898915.1 bacterium HR12 | reverse complement strand
TGCATCTCCAGCGAGGTGATGTAGCTCCCGATCAGGTTCCGGGCGATCTCGATGCCCCTCGCCTTCAGGAACCCGTGGAGCTCGTGGTAGACGATGTAGAGCTCGATCAGCGGGGTGCCGCCCATGCCGTTCACGAACGCGAGCACCCGGTCGCCCTGTCGGAAGGGCAGGTCCTCGACGATGGCGGTCGCCATGATCTCGACGATGTCGTGGACCGGCTTGATCTTCATCCGCTCCCGGCCCGGCTCGCCGTGGATGCCGATGCCGATCTCCATCTCGTCCTCGCCGAGCTCGAAGGTGGGCTTGCCCGCCTGCGGCACCGTGCAGGAGGTGAGGGCCATGCCCATCGAGCGCCCGTTCTCGTTCACCCGGCGGGCGATCTGCGCGACCTCCGCGAGCGGTCGCCGCTCCTCGGCCGCGGCCCCGGCGATCTTCTCCATGAGCACGGTGGTGCCGACGCCTCGCCGGCCGGCCGTGTAGAGGCTGTCCTGCACCGCGACGTCGTCGTCCACGAGGACGGACTCGACCTCGATACCCTCGGAGCGGGCGAGGTCCGCCGCCATCTCGAAGTTCATGACGTCGCCGGTGTAGTTCTTCACGATGTGCAGGACGCCGGCGCCCCCGTTGACCTGCTGGGTCGCGAGGAGCATCTGGTCGGGCGTGGGGGAGGTGAAGACCTCGCCGGGGCAGGCCGCGTCGAGCATGCCCATCCCGACGAAGCCGCCGTGCATCGGCTCGTGTCCGCTCCCGCCGCCGGAGACGATCCCCACCTTGCCCTGGATCGGGGCGTCGACCCGGATGATCACGTTCGGGTCGTAGTGCACCCGCACGAGGTCCGGGTGCGCCGCCTCGATGCCCTGGAGCTCTTCCCGGACGACGTCCTCGGGCCTGTTGATGAGCTTCTTCATCTGCGCGCTCTCACCTCCGATGGTTCCCGCGGTCGGCCTCTACCGGAACAGGAGCGCGTCGCCGGCCCAGGCGCCCAGGATCCCGCCGACGATCGGGCCGACCACGGGGATCCAGCTGTAGCCCCAGTCCGAGTCCCCCTTCCCGGCGATCGGCAGGATGAAGTGCATGATCCGCGGACCCAGGTCGCGCGCGGGGTTGATCGCGTACCCGGTCGGACCGCCCAGGGACTGGCCGATGCCCACGACCAGGAGCGCCACACCGAGCGGACCGAGCGCGGACACCGCCGGATTGCCCAGGGCCACCACGCCGAACACCAGCATGAAGGTCCCGATGATCTCGGTCATGAGGTTCGCGGCGGGGTTCCGGATCGCCGGCCCGGTGGAGAACACGGCGAGCTTCAGGCCCGGATCGTCCGTCGCCTCCCAGTGCGCGAGGTACGCCAGCCAGACCAGGGTGGCGCCGATGAACGCGCCGATGAACTGCCCCACGATCAGCTGGGGCACGTCGGCCCACGCGACGTTGCCGATGACCGCGAGGCCGATCGTCACCGCGGGGTTGATGTGCGCGACGCCGTCCGTGACGGAGATGCCTGCCAGCACGCCCATGAAGACGGCGAGCCCCCACGCCCAGGTGATGACGATCCAGCCCGAGTTCTGCGCCTTGGACCGGTTGAGCAGGACGCCGGCCACGACGCCATCTCCGAGCAGGATCAGCACGGCCGTGCCAACCACTTCGCCCAGGAACATGGTGACCAACCACCCCCTTCCCGGTGCCCGGGCGGGCACCCGCCGTAAGCCAACCTTGTTCGCAGTGCGCTGTCAAATCAGCAAGATTTCCGAACATCGTTCGACAAAGTCGGCGGCATGCGCCACTGCGGTTGACAGCCCGCCGAGGACGCGAGAGGGTTGCGTCTGTGAGCGGTTCGGCGCTGCGGCGCGGTGGGGCCGGGACGACCGAGGGGTTGACGGTGCTCGACGCGGGCTTCATCCGTTCCTGGATCCGGATCGCGGCCGAGGGGGTGGGCGCCGCCCGCGACCACCTGACGCAGCTGGACGCCGCGATCGGCGATGCGGATCACGGGGTGAACATGGACCGTGGGATGCAGGCGGCGCTCGCGGCGCTCGAGGGCCAGCCGGATGAGGAGGCGCCGCCCGGACGGCTCCTGGAGCTGGTCGGCAACGCCATCGTGCTGAAGGTGGGCGGCGCGGCTGGCCCGCTCTACGGGACGGCCTTCCGGAGCGGGGCGGAAGCGCTCGGCGACGCACCCGTCTTCAGCGGCGAGGCGCTGCTCGCGGCCCTCCGCGCGGGGCTCGAGGGGATCCAGCGTCTCGGGGCCGCGGTGGAGGGCGACAAGACGATCGTCGACGCCTGGCTCCCCGCGGTGGAGGCGTTCGAGCGCGAGCTGCGGAGCGGCGGGGACGCGGTCGCCGCCGCGGCCCGCGCCGCGGTTGCGGCCGAGGAGGGCGCGCGCGAGACGATCCCGATGGAGGCCCGGAAGGGACGGGCCTCGTACCTCGGGCCTCGGAGCATCGGCCACCAGGATCCCGGCGCGACCTCGACGGCCATCCTCTTCGAGGCCCTGGCCCGGGCGGCGCGCTCCACGCTCGCGTGAACGTGCGCGGGCGTGCCCGATCGGCGCTCGGCGGGAGCGGCGACGCTCCGGTCCGTCCCTGGCGTCCCGGCGCCTCCGACCGGCTACGCTGAACGGCGGACGACCGGGGCCCCGAGGGCGGCGCATGGCGGAGGGGATCACGAGGGAGCGAGGCACCGTCCGTTCGGTGGA
>BEHO01000318.1 GCA_002898915.1 bacterium HR12 | reverse complement strand
GCGGCGCCCCCGCGCAGGACGTCTCGCCCGTCGCCGCCGAAGAGGAAGTCCTCGCCGTCGGCTCCCACGAGCCGATCCCCGCCCGGCCCGCCGAACAGGCCGCCCACGCCGGGACCACCGAGGAGCACGTCCGGGCCCTCGCCCCCGTACGCGTAGGTGCGGGCCCGGAACCCGCGCAGGTCGAAGCGGACCCCGCGGCCGAGGCTGCGCGCCGTCACCTGCTCGAACCCGCCGATCGTCGCGGTCTCCTCCCCCGTCGTGAGGGCCGCATCGGTGAGCGTCAGGTTGCCCGCGGTGTCCACCCGCAGGTCATCGTTCCCGCCGCCGCCGTCCAGCGCATCGGTGCCAGCCGACGCGTAGAGGTCGTCATCGCCGTCCCCGCCCTCCAACGCATCGTCGAAGGGAGAGCCGTAGAGGGTGTCGTAGCCCGACCCGCCGACCACCCGGGTCCCGCGGAGCGACCCGAAATCCTCGGGCAGGACGGACCGGAGATCCACGACGTCGCTCCCGCCCTGCGCCCGGACCACGATCCGGAGGAGCTCCGCGCAGGAGGCCCGTCCGGTGTCCGGCGCCCGATCGTTCACCACCACGTCACCGCCCGAGCAGCCCACGTCGATCGCGTCGTTCCCCGCTCCCCCGGTCACGGTGAGGACCCCGTCCACGACCTCCGCGCTCACCGCGGCGCGGGCCGGGGGCGGCGCCAGCCACAGCGCGCCGAGGAGGGCGAACGCGAGCACCGTCGCGCGGCGACCCATGGCGGCACGGTACCAGGCGCTCTCGTTCCGGTCGACGGGCGAACGGCCGATGGCCGATCGGAGGAGGGGGTTCGGCCGGTCGGACCCCGCGGTCGGGCTCGGCCCCCGGGTCAGCTCCGCAGCCGGGAGCCGGTGGGGTCGTACGGGGGCTCGGGAAGGACCCTCGCTCGCCGTCCCTCGCCGAGGACCACCACCGTGAGCTCGGGGGCGTCCCCGGAGACCGCCGCCTCGACGACCGCCGCCTCCAGGTACGCGAGGGCGAGGCTCGTCCCCACGTGGTGCCCGAAGGCGCCGGAGGTCACGAGCCCCACGAGGCGACCGCCGAGCCACACGCCGTCGTCCATCGCGGCGTCCGCGTCCCCCGCCTCCACCTCGAGGAGCGCGAGCCGGCGGTCCGGACCCACCTCGCGCTCGCGGAGCGCGGCCTCGCGGCCGACGAAGGGACCCTTGTCGAAGGCGATGTAGCGGTCGAGGCCGGACATCCCCGGGGTCACGTCCTGCCGGTACTCGCGGGACCAGATCCCGTACCCCTTCTCGAGGCGCAGGCTGTCCAGGGCGCGATCGCCGATGGGCCGGAGTCCCTGCCCGGCGCCGGCCTCGCGCAGCTCGCACCAGAGCGTGCGGTGGTGGGCGACGGGCACGACGACCTCGTACCCGAGCTCGCCCGTGAACGAGATACGACCCACGATGGCGCGGGCGCTGCCGACGTCCATCCGCCGCACGTGGAGGAAGGGGAAGGCCTCGTTCGACACGTCCTCGGTCGCGAGCGCCGCCAGGATCCTCCGCGCGGCGGGCCCCGAGACCGAGAACCCCATCCAGGCGTCGGTCACGTTGCGGACCTCGACCCCGCGCTCCGGGAGGTGCGCGAGGAACCACCGGAGGTGCCAGTCCTGGAGGTGGTAGGAGCCGGTGAGCCAGAACCGGTCCTCGTCCAGGCGCGTCACGGTGAGGTCCCCCATGAGCCGACCCCGCTCGCCGAGCATCGGCGCCAGCCGGATCCGTCCCACCTCGGGCAGCCGGGACGCGAGGAGGTGGTCGAGCCAGGCCTCGGCGCCGGGGCCCGTCACCTCGTACCGCGCGTACTGGGCGATCTCGTACGCGCCGGCGGCCGTGCGCACCGCCTCGACCTCGGCGGCCACGAAGGGCTCGGCGTTCGAGCGCCCGAGGGTCATCTCCTCCTCGAACCCCGGTGGGGCGAAGTACGAGGGCACCTCGAGGCCGCGGTTCACCGTGAACCGGGCCCCCTCGGCGAGGAGCGCGTCGTAGCAGGGGGTCGTCATGAGCGGACGGCCCGCCGGCAGCTCCTCGTTCGGGTACGCCATGACGAACCGGCGAGCGTAGAACTGGGCCGTCGTCGCCCGCAGGTACCGGTCGTTCGAGGCGTACGGACCGAACCGCGCGACGTCCATCCCGAACACGTCGGCGCCGGGGTCTCCGTCCACGATCCAGTTCGCTAGGGCGAGGCCGATCCCCGCCCCCTGCGAGAAGCCGGCCATCACGCCGCACGCCGCCCAGTAGTTCGGGACCCCCGGCACCGGACCGACGAGCGGGTTGCCGTCCGGCGTGAAGGTGAACGCGCCGTGCACCCACCGCTTGATCCCGACGTCCTTGAGGGCCGGGAAGCGCTGGAACCCGATCTCGAGCTCGGGGAGGATCCGGTCGAGATCCTCGGGGAAGAGCTCCATCCCGTAGTCCCAGTCCGGCCCCTCCACCGCCCAGTGCCGTGGGCGCGTCTCGTACACGCCGAGGAGCACGCCGTCGCCCTCGCGCTGCAGGTACGTGAACCCCTCGAGGTCGGTCACGGCCGGCATCTCCCCCTCGATCGCCGCGATCTCGGGGATCGGCTCGGTGACCAGGTAGTGGTGGAGCATGGGGACGACCGGGTGATCCACGCCGACCATCCGCCCGACGCGCCGCGCCCACAGCCCTGCCGCGTTCACGACGTGCTC
>BEHO01000317.1 GCA_002898915.1 bacterium HR12 | reverse complement strand
GCCTCGCCTGTCACGAAGCCCCACGCCGTTGGACACCATACGAAGCTCGCGTTCTTCGCACCCCGGGCTTGGAAGATATCGTGGATGTTCCGCCAAGCGCGCTTGAAGCTGCGCGGCGAGCGCACGAGGGTGGTGGTACGCCCGTCCATCTCCCACATCCACCGGAGGAACACGGGGGCGTCGAGAGCCCGGACGGCATCGGCCCGTGCTCGGATCAACGCATCCGCTGATCCATCCACGATCGCCGCCGTGTCGTAGCCGGACCAGGAGATCATCGGGATGCGGCCGTTCCGGATGTGCCACGTCTCACGCCACGTCGGGAAGGCCTCTCGCCACCCGTAGTAGTAGTGCCCGATGTCGAGCGTTCTCCCGAGGCTCGCCTCGAGCCGCAGGTACTCCCGCTGCTGCGCCTCCCGCGACCATGATCCCGAGGGTGGCGAATACGTCCCGAAGTACACGGTCCCCGGCCGCGGAAGCGGAACCCCGTCCTGAACCCCCGCAGCTCGGGGCACCGGCGGCGCGACGACCGCCAGCCAGATCATCGCGATGGAGAGCGCAGCCAGCGCGTGGCTGCCCGGTGCCCGGGCGCGCCGCCCGGATCGTGTGACCACCCCCATCATGGCCCCCTTACCCGTCGGTGCTGCGGTCCGGACTGGACCGATCCCTCGTCACGTCCTCCCTGCGCGTCACCTCCCCCGTGCCTCGTCACGCCGACCGCACATCGTCACATCGAGGAAACGCGGACCGCTTGACCCTATCCTTCGGCGTCGCGCGCGGCAACCACACGGCGCAGCGCGTGTCAGGGCCCGATCCAGCCGCTCAGCGAGAGCGCCGGTTCGTCCGTCCAGAAGGTGAACTCGGTGACGCTGCCCCCTGCCTGACCACCGAGGCGCACTTGGTCCAAGCCCGCGCCCATGAGCGACGAGGATGCCCCCGACGCGCGCGCCAACGCGACGTCCGTCGAACCGTCGAAGAGCGCAAGCTCGACTCCTCCCGTGGTGGGGTCGACGGCCCATTCCAGCCGGATCCACGTTCTGGAGGGAAGCGCTACGCCGGTGACCAGCAGCGGTTCGCCGTCGGCGTCGACCACGCGCACGGATCCGTCACGGGTGAGATCCACCGCGAGACGAAGGACCCCCGCCGAGCGAGCCCGGATGAGCCGGATCCGGCCGGAAGGGTTCGTCTCGGTCCGCACGTACAGGCGGCCCCACCAGCGCTGATCCCCGGGGATCGACACGTTCCACACGTAGGACGCCGACTCCTTGGGCCCGATCACGTGACGCGCCGCGAGACCGCTCACGACTTCCCGACCGTCGTAGACGAGCTGCGCGGAGCCCAGCAGCGCGAGCGCGTCGAAGGCGTCCCCGCTCGTACCCCCGGATCCCGCGACGGTCAGGCTCGCCCCGACGGCACCTCCGTCAAACGAGTTGCGGCGCAATATGTCCTGGGCAGACACCTGCTGCGCAAGGGCGTCGGTCCCGACCCCGGCGAGGGATGCGGCGGTGGCCGGATCCGACGCCAGGTCCCGGTATCCTGCGAGCGCAGATGCCGAGGTATCAGGCATCCACGGGTAGATCCTGTCTGAATCGAAGTACACCAGGGCGATGAGTTCAGGCCATTCCGGGATCACCGACAGGATCTCCCGGTACCAGTCCCCTTTGCGTCCGGGCCTCGCCGGATCCTCCTGCACGCCGAACTCCGCCGCCATGAATGGCTTCCCATGTGCCATCGCGAACGCACGGGTACTCGCCATCACCTCACGGAACGAGCGCCACCGGGCGTTCTTCCGACCCGGATACCAGTTGTAACCGTCCGCGGCCACCACATCTACGTACGCATCGCCGGGGTAGTACTGGGAGGCGACGCTGGCCTGACGCTCGAACGACCAGGCCATCATGGTCCACACGAACGTCACGTTCGTCGCGTTGCGGGCGCGGAAGATGTCCACGATGCGGCGGAAGGCCGCGACGTAATCGGAGGGTTGGCCGAACGTCGGAACGTCGTTCTCTGGCTCATGGTGGAACGACAGGTACACCGGACGCGCGAAGGTTCGGAACGCATCGGCCCGGGCTGAGATCCAAGCGTCCTCCGCGCCCGAGGCGATGCGGGACCATGGCACGACCGTGCCGTTGGACCGCCGCGCGTTCCAGGACAGGAAGGGGATCCGGCCAGCGTCGGCGGTCCAGCTCTCGTACGATGTCGGGATGACTGAGTCCCACCGGTAGTACTGGTGATCGATGGCGAAGGTCCTCCCGATCTGGCGTTCCCGGGCGACGAGCGCCTCGCGCTTGTAGATCCCTCCGAGCGGCTTCACCCACGATCCGAGGTACACGCCGCGCTCGGGGACGGGAACCCCGCCGGTCGCGACCGCGGGCGGAGTCACCACTGGCCCTACCAGGGCGACGAGGACCGCCCACGGAACCATCCACCGAGCGAACCAACGCCAGCCCGCAACACGACCCGCGCCGGACCACCCACACGTTCCCATCGCCACTCCCGCCTCCTTCCGCCGGGACGCGGACGTAGGTGAACCTGGAGGCGCCACGCCGTCCGCGAACGCTCGGCGGCTGCGTCTTCGGACCCGTTCTCGCCTTCGGTATCGGGTCGCGTGGGGCCAGCCCTTGAGGGTGGTTCTCGGATCTGCCCATCCGCGGGAGGGTGGTCGGTCGCTCCCCCTAGCCCAGACGGCGGATCGGCTCAGCGGAG
>BEHO01000316.1 GCA_002898915.1 bacterium HR12 | reverse complement strand
TCGGGGTGCCGCAGGCGGCACAGGGCGCATTGCGAGTTGTAGGCGACCAGCACCCGCTCACGGAACACGCGCTGGTGCAGGCGCTGCTTCACGATCGTCTGCGCGTACTGGCGTCGGAGCGCGAGGTCCACCGGATGCGTGATGGTGGGATCCAGCCACTGGTTCCGCATCTCCTCGGAGAGGGCGAGAACGAACTGGTGCTCGGCGGGCTCTTCGCCAACTAGGTACACGGGGTAGATAGGGAGGTACGTTCCTGAGGCGACACCGACGAACCAGATGAGAGGCTTGCCGAGCTCCATCGCCCGTCGCAGCGCGACGTTGTCGTAGTTGTTGGGGTCGGTGCCGCGCCGTTTGTAGTGCCAGTAGCCGTCCGGGCCCTCCGCATCGTCGTAGGGGCGCTCCTCCGGACGGGCGCGGTAGGTGGTGAGGATGCTGAGCGCGGCCTCCAGGCCCGAAACGACGCGGATTCCCCGCATGCGCTGGATGAGGGACACCCTGCGGCCTTCGAACGTGAAGGACTCGAGGTCCCGGTACGAGACGTGCTCGCTTCCTCTGCGACGGAGCCCGTCGAGATACGCGAACGCCGCAGCCTGCAGCCGTTCGTCGAGGTCCCCCTGCATGCCAGCCGAAGTATGAAGGACCGTGGGCACGCCCGCCAGCGCGATCCGCGGCCGGACCGCACCACGGCGGTGCTACGCTCATCGGGCCGATGAGCAGCGAGGACGAGATGCGCGAGGCGCTCGCGCGCGAGCTCTACTGGGCCGAGGAGGCCACCCCGAGGGCACGGCTCGACGTGACCGGGGTGCGGGACGCGCTCCACGACTTCGCCCTGCTGATGCGGGAGGACGAGAAGCAGGTGATCCCGCGGGGGGAGCCGAACCTGGCCTCGCGGCGGCGGTGGCGCCGGCGTCTGAAGGTGCGCCTGTTCCGTCTGTTCCGGCCCATCTCCTGGCGGTACGACCGGCTCCTCGCCGACCTGGGGGAGCTCACCGCGGCCCTCGCGGATCGCGTGGCCGAGCTCGAGGCCGAGGTCGAGCGCCTCCGCGCCGAGCGCGGGGAGGGGTCCGAGCCGCCCGTCCGCGGCGAGCGGGAGGACGTCGCGTCGGGACGAGGGTCGGCGCCGGCCGGGTGAGCCGGCGCTCGTCCACGCCGGGGCCGGTCGACGGTCCCGCCGTCCTCAACCGGACGTCAGTCCGGTCACGAGCGCGACCAGACCGCCGAGGGCCGCGATGGCGAACGCCGCGCCGAGGATCGGGTTCCGCTCCCGGGCCGTCGGCTCGATCAGGCGAGCGGCCCCGGCCAGCGCCAGCGCGAGCAGGGGCGGACCGACGTGGAGGAGCCCCGCCCCGCCGTCCCCGGCGGTGAGCAGGAACATGCCGGAGGCCGCCTGCATGCTGAGCAGGCCGAGCGTCCACGCCGCGACCGCCTCCAGCCGTCCCCTCGGCCAGCCGAGGAGGAACGCCGTCCCGGCGACGGCGGCGACGCCCACCGCGGCGATGCCTCCGACCAGGTGGATGAGCATCATCCGGCCACCTCCAGCGTCTCGAGGAGGGCGCTGCGGGCGATGTCGGGGTCGGCGGCCAGCCACCAGACCGAGGTGCCCCGCGCGAAGAAGAAGTGTCGGAGCCCCATGCCTCGGGTGGCGTACACGCCCGCGTGACCTGGGACCGGATGGGGCGTGTCGAAGGGGGAGCCGCCGTCCGCGATCCGTTCGCGCATGAGCTCGACCTGCTCGGTGGCGGTCGCGGCGTCCGGCGCGCCCGAGCGCCAGATCGTGGCCAGCCCGTTCCCGTAGACGGCGACCTCGGCCTCGGTCAGGGGGATCTCGGCACCGTGCAGCCGCTGGACCGCCGTGATCGCCTCGGGTCCCTCGACGTGCTCGGTGAGCCGCTGGCCCGCGAGCTCCTCGGGCAGCAGCGGATGGTTCAGGGTCCCGCCGCCCATCCCGTCGGCGCCGTGCGAGGGGCTCGGCGGTGCGCCGGTCTGCGCGAACGTCCAGGCGAGGGCGCCGCCCACCACGACCAGGGCGCCGGTCACCGCGGCGGCGATCCTCACGAGCCCGCGGGAGGCGTGACGGTCGTCCGCCGTCCGCTCGAGCCGCCTCCGCGCCGCGTACACCGCCACGAGCAGGACGGGGGCGATCCCGATCACGCCCACCGCGGTGAGGAAGAGCGCGATCTTGAGCCGCTGCATGTCCGCTCGCTCCTCAGCTCCGCTCGAGCAGCGCGCGCACGTAGGCGTCCAGCGTGGGACCGTCCAGGGGGCCGACGTACTTGGCGACGATCGTGCCGCGCGCATCGATGAAGAACGTCTCCGGGAAACCGGTGACCCCGTACGCGGAGGTCACCGACCCGTTCTCGTCGACGACGCTCTGGTACTCGATGCCGTACCGCTCCTCGAACGCGATCGCCGCGCTCCGGCTGTCCTGCGTGTTCACGCCGAGGAAGACCACGCCCTCGTCGCGCCACCTCCTCCAGCCGGCGGCGAGGACCGGCGCCTCCTCCTTGCAGGCCACGCACCACGAGGCCCAGAAGTTGAGCAGGACCGGCCGGCCGCGGAGGTCGGAGAGGGTCACCGACCCCTGGCCCTGCAGCAACGGCAGGGTGAAGTCCGGGGCGGGTCCCGACGGGTTCATGGGGAGCCGGTGCCCGGTGTTCACCTTGAGCGTCGCGCCGAGGATCGCGAGGACCAGGCCGCCGAGCACGGCGAAGGCGA
>BEHO01000315.1 GCA_002898915.1 bacterium HR12 | reverse complement strand
GTCGCGGGGGTGTACCCGTGAGCGTGACGTTCCCCCGTGGGTTCCGGGCCTCCGGCGTTGCGGCCGGCATGAAGCCGAGCGGGCAACCCGACCTCGGCCTGCTCGTCGCCGACGAGCCGTGCGCCGCGGCGGGCCTGTTCACGACCAACGCCTTCGCCGCCCACCCCGTGCGGATCTCGCGGGAGCGCCTCGCCGGCGGGCGGGCGCTCGGGGTGCTCGTGAACAGCGGGCAGGCGAACGCCGGGACGGGGCCGGAGGGGGAGGCGGACGCGCTCGCCGCCACGGCGGCCGTCGCCCGCCTGCTCGAGGTGGAGCCCGAGGCCGTGCTGTGCTGCTCGACCGGGGTCATCGGCGAGCGGATCCACCTGGAGGAGCTCACGGCGGCGCTCCCCGCCCTCGTGCGGACCCTCTCCCCGGAGGGGTGTGACGCCTTCGCCCGGGCCATCCTGACCACCGACACCGTCGACAAGCAGGCCGCGGCGGAGCGCGGCGGCTACCGCGTCGGTGGCTGCGCGAAGGGCGTGGGGATGATCGCCCCCAACCTCGCGACCATGCTCGCCTTCGTCACCACCGACGCGCCCGTGGCGCCCGGCGCCCTCCGCGAGCTCGCGGTGCAGACCCTGGCGGAGCCCTTCGGGGCCCTCACGGTCGACGGCTGCACGAGCACGAACGACACCGTGCTCCTGCTCGCGAGCGGCGTGGCGGAGGGCGACCCCGTCGTCCCCGGCACCCGTCCGTGGGCCGAGCTCGCCGCGGCCGTCGCCGATGTGGCCGAGTCCCTCGTCACGCAGCTCGCGCGCGACGCCGAGGGAGCCACCCACGTGCTGCGGATCTCGGTCGAGGGGGCCGAGGACGACGAGCAGGCCCGCCGCGTGGCGAAGGCCGTCGCCGACTCGCCGCTCGTGAAGGCCGCGGCGGCGGGCGGGGACCCCAACCCCGGACGGGTGCTCCAGGCGGTGGGGGCGAGCGGGGCCCGGTTCGATCCCTCGGCCGTCCGCGCCTGGATCGGCCGGACGCTCGTGATCGAGGCCGGCCGCGTCGTGCCCGCGTACTTCGACGGGTCGGGGGAGGTGCGCCGGGCGGCGCGGGCGGCGATGGCCGAGCCGGAGATCGAGATCCGGATCGCGCTCGGCTCGGGTCCCGGCCGCGGACGCGCCATCGGCTGCGACCTCACCTGCGAGTACGTCCGCATCAACGGGGAGTACACGACGTGAACACCGAGATCCCACCCCAGGTCCGCGAGCGCACGGTGGCCAAGGCCCGCACGCTCGTCGAGGCCCTGCCCTTCATGCGGGAGCACTGGGGCCGCGTGATCGTCGTCAAGTACGGCGGCGCGGCGATGGACCGGAGCGGCCTCTCGCGCTCCTTCGCCGAGGACGTGGCCCTCCTCCAGCACGCCGGCATCCACCCGGTCATCGTGCACGGTGGCGGGCCGCAGGTGACCGAGCTCGCCGGTCGCCTCGGGATCGAGACCTCCTTCGTCGACGGCCATCGCGTCACCGACGAGGCCACGCTGGAGATCGCGACGATGGTGCTGGCCGGCAAGCTCAACACGCAGATCGTCGGCATGCTCGTGGCCGGCGACGTGCCGGCGGTCGGCCTCTCCGGCGTGGACGGCGGCATGATCGAGGTCTCGCGCCAGACCGAGCCCGACCTGGGGTTCGTCGGGCGCGTCGAGCGGGTGCACGTGGAGGTCCTCCACACGCTGATCGAGGCCGGCTTCGTGCCGGTCGTCGCCTCGATCGCGGCCGACCCGAGCGGCCAGCCGTACAACGTGAACGCGGACGTCGTCGCCGCCGAGCTCGCGATCGCGCTCGAGGCGGAGAAGCTCGTCTACATGAACGACGTGCCGGGGGTGATGGGCCCCGGCGGCGACCTCCTCTCCGAGCTCGGGCTCCAGGACGTCCTCGACCTCCTCGCGCACCCGAGCGCGGTGGGGGGCGGGATGGTGCCGAAGCTCGAGAGCGCGGTGCGGGCGCTCCGCGCCGGGGTCGGCCGCGTCCACCTCCTCGACGCTCGGGTCGAGCACAGCCTGGTGCTCGAGCTCTTCACGCCGGAGGGGATCGGCACGATGATCACGCCCGACGCCGCGCCGCAGGGACCCGGCGGGGTCGGCGGGAGCGAGGGGGCGGGCCCGTGAGGCGCGGGGCCGGGGCGGCGCTCAAGGCCAAGCGGCAGCAGACGATCCTCTCGCTCGTGTCGCGGGAGCGGCTCGCGAGCCAGGACCAGATCCGGGATCGGCTGGCCGCGCTCGGCCTGCCGGCCACCCAGTCCACGATCAGCCGGGACATCGAGGAGCTGGGCCTGGCGCGGGTCCACGACCACGAGGGCGTGCGGTACGTGGTCCCCGGCGAGGCCCCGAGCGGCGTGGCGGCGGCGCTCCTCCGCCATGCGCTCCAGGAGTTCGCCCTGGCCTTCGTGCGGGGGGCCGGGGAGCTGCTCCTCATCCGGACCCCCCCGGGTGCGGCGGCGGCGCTCGGGGAGGCGATCGACCGCTCGGCCCTGGAGCCGGTGGCGGGCACGATCGCCGGGGACAACACCGTCCTCGTGGTCCCCCGCGAGGGCCGGACGGCGCGCGCCGTGGAGCGCGCGCTCAGGACGATCATGGAGGAGGGCTAGATGGCGCGCGCGGTGCTCGCGTACTCGGGGGGCCTCGACACCTCGGTCGCGATCCACTGGCTGGTGGAGCGGGGCCACGAGGTCGTCGCGGTCGCG
>BEHO01000314.1 GCA_002898915.1 bacterium HR12 | reverse complement strand
CGGGAGCTTCCCCGACGGGTTTCCACACCTGTGGAAAGGCATTGTGGATATGGCCGTGGCATCGTCTGAGGAGGCGGCCGAGCGCACCTGGTCCCGTGTGCTCGAGCACGCACGCCGAGAGATCCCCGAGGTCTCGTTCTCCATGTGGTTCAGCGGGGTGCGCGCCCGAGCCCTCCGCGACGGCGTGCTCGAGGTCGTGGCACCCTCCGCGTACGTCCGGGACCGCCTCGCCCAGCAGTACGCCCCCCTGCTCGAACGGGCCGCCGCCGACGTCCTCGGGGCGCCCGTACGGGTCCGGCTCGAGGCGTCGGAGACCCGCCGCGTCCCGGCGCCGCCCGAGCCCCCCTCCGCCCAGGCCTCCCCGGCCACGCGTCCCCTGGGCGCGCCCGGCCTCCCGTTCCCGAACTACACCTTCGAGACCTTCGTGCCCGGACCGTCCAACCGCTTCGCCCACGCCGCGGCGATGGCCGTCGCCGAGGCCCCGCCGTCCAGGGCCTACAACCCCCTGTTCATCTACGGCGGCGTGGGGCTCGGCAAGACGCACCTCCTCGTCGCGATCGGGCACCACATGGCGCGCCTGGAGCCCCGGCTGCGCGTGAAGTACGTGACGAGCGAGCAGTTCATGGCGGAGTTCATCAAGGCCGTCCGCGAGAGGCAGGGGTACCAGTTCGCCGCCCGGTACCGGGACGTCGACGTCCTGCTCGTCGACGACATCCAGTTCCTGGCCAAGCGCGAGGAGACGCAGACCGAGTTCTTCCACACCTTCAACGCCCTCCACGAGAAGGAGCGGCAGATCGCCATCGCCTCCGACCGTCCGCCTCAGGAGCTCGGGATGGAGGACCGGCTGCAGAGCCGGTTCCGGCTCGGCCTCTGCGTAGACATCCAGCCGCCGGACCTCGAGACCCGGATCGCCATCCTCCAGCTGAAGGCCCAACGGGAGGCGGTCCACGTCCCCGACGACGTGATCGAGCTCATCGCCTCCCGGTTCGACCAGAACATCCGCGAGCTCGAGGGGGCCCTCGTGCGCGTCGTCGCCTGGAGCGATCTCACCGGCCAACCCATCAC
Source organism: bacterium HR12 (assembly GCA_002898915.1). Taxonomy (GTDB): domain Bacteria; phylum Actinomycetota; class UBA4738; order UBA4738; family HRBIN12; genus HRBIN12. The sequence goes on along the minus strand of BEHO01000314.1, from coordinate 1,653 downwards.
GCCCGAGCTCGCCGAGCACGCCCTCGAGGACCTCCTGCCGCAGACCGCCACCGAGATCCCCGCCTCCCTGGTGTTGGAGGAGACCGCGCGGTACTTCGGCCTCTCCGTCGAGGACCTCGTCTCTCCCAGCCGCTCGCGGCCCCTGACCACCGCCCGACACGTCGCGATGTACCTCCTCCGGGAGTGCACCGCCATGTCGTACGTGCGGATCGGCGAGCTCTTCGGCGGGCGCGACCACACCACCGTCCTGCACGGGGTCACGAAGATCCAGAAGCACATGCGCGACCGGGAACCGGTCTACCGCCACGTCCAGGAGCTCTCCCGGTCCATCCGGGAGCGCGCACGCGGCCTGTGAGCGATCGGTGGACGATCCGTGGACGGAGCGGTGGGGGTTCGGGGAACCGGGGCGTCGCGCCCGCACCGCCCCCACACCGTTCCCCTCCGTTCCCCCATGTCGCAGGGTCGGCGTACGCTGGGAGCACGACCGGTTTCCCACGTTTCCACCGGCCCTACCACCGCTAGAGAGGAAGAACATGATCGGAAGGAGCCGTGAGGAGGTGGACACGTGAAGTTCCGCTGCGATCGCGACCTGCTGTCCGAGGCGCTGCAGGCCGTCCAACGGGGGGTCTCCTCGCGGCCGGGCATCCCCGCGCTCACCGGCGTGCTGCTCGAGGCGCGGGTGGGCGAGGGGCTGACGCTGACGACGACGGACCTTGAGGTCTCTGCGAGGCTCACCGTGGACGTGGAGGTGACCGCCGGGGGGACCGCGCTGGTGCCGGCGCGCCTCCTGGGGGACACGGTGAAGAACCTGTCGGACGCGCCCGTCGAGTTCGAGGCGGACGGGGGGCAGGCCCAGATCCGCTGCGCGGCGTACGAGGCGTCCCTGCGCCTGCTGCCGGCTGAGGACTTCCCGCTGGTCCAGGCGCCGGCCGGGACGCCCATCACGCTGCCGGCGGCGGTGTTCGCGGAGGCGGTGGGGCAGGTCGCGAAGGCCGCCTCGCGCGACGAGGCCCGCCCGGTCTTGACGGGGGTCCTGCTGGAGGTGAGCCGGGAGGGCGTGACGCTCGTCGCGACGGACTCGTACCGCCTCGCCGTCCGGGAGGTGGTCGCGAGCGCCCCGGTGGAGGCGCGGGCGATCGTGCCGGAGCGGGCGCTCTCGGAGGCTGCCCGCGCGGCGGGGGCGCTCGATGGCGGGGAGGTCGGGATCGTGCTGGAGGAGAGCCAGGTGTCCTTCCGGATCGATGGCCTCACGCTCACCTCACGCCTCATCGAGGGCGAGTTCCCGAACTACCGGCAGCTGCTCCCGGAGGCGTACGAGAACCGCCTCACGGTTCCCCGCCAGCGGTTCATGGATGCGGTGCGGCGTGTCGGCCTCCTGGCGCGGGACACGTCGCCCGTGCGGCTGGAGTTCAACGCGCTCGGCGTGAAGCTCTCCTCGCAGTCGCCGGACCTGGGCCAGGCGGTGGAGGCGGTGGAGGCGCGCTACGAGGGGGAGGAGCTCACGGCGGCCTTCAACCCCCAGTACCTGCTGGACGGCCTGGCCGCGGCGAGCGGGGAGACCGTGCGGATCGAGGTGCGCGACGGCCTGAAGCCGGGGGTGATCCGGGGGGAGACGGAGGACTTCACGTACCTCGTCATGCCGGTCCGGCTCCC
>BEHO01000313.1 GCA_002898915.1 bacterium HR12 | reverse complement strand
GAAACGGACAGCGCCCAGGCGGGAGGGACGTCCCCCGCTCGCGGGCCCCACGAGGAGCGCCCCGATGAGCGTGACCGCGGGCAGCCGCACCATGTCCGCCCTCCGGGTATCGGCCGGTGGGGGGACGGAGCTGACGGGTCGACCGGACGCCGCGTGGCGGGACGCTCGACCGGTGCGCGGGGCGGGCGAGGGCGCGTCGCTCGGTCCCCGACCCCGGCTCTCATGGCTCGGTCGCCGGTCTCACACAAGGGCAACGGCGAAGGTACCAGGGCGGATCACGAGCGGGCAACCACCCCGCACGGGAGCACCCCGCTCCGCGCTGAGCGGGCTCGGATCCCGTGCGTGGGGCGGGCGGGATTCGAACCCGCGACACGAGGGTTAAAAGCCCCCTGCTCTGACCGGGCTGAGCTACCGCCCCGGGCCGAAGTGTACGGCCGGGAACCCGGATCCCGTCGTGCGGCGTCCGAGGGATGCCGGGATCGCCCGGTGGCCGGTCCGCCCGGACCGGTCGGCCCGAACCGGAGGTGGACGACGATGGGGAAGGATCTGAGGGGCGGACTGGCGGGCCTCGCGCTGGGCGTCGCGGTCGCGCTCGCGCTGCCGACGTTCGCGCAGTCGCCCACTCCCGCGCCGGGGACGGGCGAGCGCACCGTGACGGTCTCGGGCACGGCGACGATCCGCTCCCAGCCGGACGAGGCGGCGGTGACGCTCGGCGTGCAGACGCGCGCCCTCACGGCCGAGGCGGCGATGCGGGACAACGCCGAGCGCATGCGCGAGGTGATCGCCGCCGTGCGGCGGGAGGGCGTGGCGGCCGACGACGTGGCGACGGCGTGGGTGAGCCTGTACCCGCAGTACGACGCGAACGGCATCGGCGTCGAGGGGTACGTGGCCGAGAACCAGGTCACCGTGACCGTCCGCTCGATGCAGGCCGTGGGCCGCGTGATCGACGTCGCCGTGGAGGCCGGCGCCAACCTGACGAGCGGCATCTCGTTCGGGCTCTCCGACGAGGGCGAAGGCGTCGAGCGCGCCCTCGCCGAGGCCGTCGACGACGCCCGGGCCAAGGCGCTCGCGCTGGCCGAGGCCACCGGCGCCGAGCTCGGCGCCGTCGTCTCGATCAGCGAGACCGGCGCCCCCGGGCCGATCCCCGTGTACCGGGACCTCGGGGTGGCCGAGGGTGCGGCGGGCGCGCCGCCGATCGAGCCCCCGACGATCGAGACCCAGGTGTCGGTCACCGTCACGTGGGAGCTCGTCGTCTGACGCCGCCGGCGGGCGGAGCGCATCACTGGGCGGCGCTCCGCCCGTCGCGCCGGTAGCGGTTCGTGATCGGCATGCGCCGGTCCTTCCCGAACGCCCGGGGCGTGATCTTGATGCCGGGCGCGGCCTGCCGGCGCTTGTACTCGGCCCGGTCGATCATCGCGACGACCCGCGCGACGGTCGCGGGGTCGTGGCCGGCGGCGACGATCTCCTCCGGACCGCGGTCGTGCTCGACGTAGGCCTCGATGATGGGGTCGAGGACCTCGTAGGGGGGGAGCGCATCCGTGTCCCGCTGGTTCGGGCGCAGCTCCGCCGAGGGGGGCTTGGTGAGGACGCGCTCGGGGATCGGGGGGGTGCCGTCCCGGGCGTTCCGCCACCGGGCGAGCTCGTACACGAGCGTCTTCGGCACGTCCTTGATAGGGGCGAAGCCGCCGGCCATGTCGCCGTAGAGCGTGGAGTAGCCCACGGCGTACTCGCTCTTGTTGCCGGTGGCGAGGACGAGCCCGCCCCGCTTGTTGGAGACCGCCATGAGCAGGTTGCCCCGGATCCGGGCCTGGATGTTCTCCTCCGCCACGCCGGGCTCGGTGCCGGCGAACAGGGGCTCGAGGGCGCGCAGGTACGCCGCGAAGGTCTCCTCGATGGGGATGACGTCGAGCCGGATCCCGAGCCGTCGGGCGACCTCCGCGGCGTCCTCCAGGCTCTCCGGCGAGGAGTAGCGGGAGGGCATGGCGAGCGCGTGAACGGCGGAGGGCCCGAGGGCGTCGGCCGCGAGGACCGCGGTGAAGGCCGAGTCGATGCCCCCCGAGAGCCCCAGCACGACCTCGTGGAACCCGTTCTTGCGGACGTAGTCGCGGAGGCCGAGCGCGAGCGCCCGGTACACCTCCTCGGGCCCCTCCGGCCAGGGGGCGCGCTCGGGCCCGGCGGCCACCGCCCACGTGCCGCCGCCCCGGAGGTCCTGCAGCTCCACGACGAGCAGGTCCTCGGTGAACATCGTGGCCCGGTGGACGAGCTCGCCCGTGGGGGCGACGAGCATCGAGCCGCCGTCGAACACGAGCTCGTCCTGGCCGCCGACGGCGTTCACGTAGGCGATCCACGCCCGGGTCTCCCGCGCGCGGGCCCCGACCACGTCGAGGCGTTCCGACGTCTTGCCCCGGTGGTAGGGCGAGCCGTTGATGTTGACGATGAGGCGTGCCCCCTCCGCCGCGTAGGTGTCGAAGGGTGGACCCGGCGCCCAGGCGTCCTCGCAGACCGAGAGGCCGACGAGGGTGCGGCCGACCTCGACGGCGCGACCGACGCGGCCGGGCTCGAAGTAGCGGCGTTCGTCGAAGACGCCGTAGTTCGGGAGCTTGATCTTCCGGTAGGTCGCGACGACCGCGCCGCCCGCGAGGAGGGCCGCGGCGTTGTGGATCCCTCGCTCGCTCCGGTCGACGAACCCCACGATCACGGCGCAGCCCGCCGCCGTTCGCCG
>BEHO01000312.1 GCA_002898915.1 bacterium HR12 | reverse complement strand
CCTCGTCCAGGCCATGGTGAACGGCGACGTGGCCATCGGCTACGGATGGAACGACCAGTTCGCCAAGGTCGTCGACGCCGGGGTGAACGCGGTCTACGTCGACCCCGAGGAGGAACGCGGCGGCTGGGTCTGCGGGTTCGTGGTGCTGAAGGACACACCCCACTACGACCTGGCGCTCGAGTACATCGACAGCGCGATCTCGCCGGAGGTCGGCAAGGAGGCGATCGACCTCTACTTCCTCGGACACTCCAACACGAAGTCGGTCGAGCTCGCCGACCAGAAGACGGTGGAGATGCTCGGGCTGCTGGACACCGACGTCCAGGCCCGAACGAACTTCGCCGTGCCGCTCACCGCGGAGCAGCGGGACCGGTTCAACCAGATCTGGTCGGAGGTGCTCGCGGCCTAGGCGAGGAGCGGGAGCGAGGGGCCGAAGGCGGTGGCGGACACCCGTCGGATCCCGGGGGGCCGGCGCTTCGGGCTCATCCTGAGCGCGGCGCCGGCCCTCTGGCTCCTCGCGTTCTTCGTCGTGCCCCTCGCGATCCTCGTGGCCTGGTCCTTCCAGCCCCCCGGGATCGTGGCCGCGCTGCGCCCGGTCGTCACGCTCGAGGCGTACCGCTCCACGCTCTCGGCGAGCTCCTACTGGCGGGTGCTCGCGCGGACCGGCGTCATCGCGCTGACGGTGGCGGCGGTGGCGGTCGTGCTGGCCTACCCCATCGCCTACACCCTCGCCTTCGCCGCGCGGAGGAGGCGGAACCTCGTCCTCACCCTCGCCCTGCTGCCGTTCCTCACGAGCTACCTGCTCCGGATCTACGCGTGGCGGCTGCTCCTCGGGACGAAGGGCGTGCTGAACGGGTTCCTCCAGGCGATCGGGTTGATCGAGCGGCCCCTGCCGTTCTTCCTCTACAGCCGGACCGCGGTCGTGCTCGTGCTGATCTACGTGTGGGTCCCGTGGGCGGCGCTCCCGATCTTCCTGCGCCTCGAGCAGATGGACCGCACCCTGATCGAGGCCGCCGACGACCTGGGCGCCACGCGGTTCCGCGCGTTCCTCCGCGTGACGCTGCCCCTCTCGATGCCCGGGGTGTTCGCCGCGTTCTTCTTCGTGATGATCCCCACGCTCGGGGACTTCGCGACGGCGAGCGCCGTGGGGGGCTCGGGCGGGCAGATGATCGGCAACATCATCCAGCAGTACCTGAACTCCCTGAGCTACCCCTCCGGGGCCGTGCTCTCGGTGCTCCTGCTCGCCACGGCGCTCCTCGCCATGGCGATCGGAGCGAAGCTCGCGGGGATCCGGGACGTGGGGGACGTGCGTGTCTAGCCGCTCCGAGCCGCGTCGCGTCGGACTGTGGACGTACTTCTGGCTCTACATCGCCCTGCTGTACACGCCGCTGCTCGTGCTGGCGGCTTTCTCCCTCCACGACTCCGAGCTCCTGTCGCTGCCGTGGCGGGGTTCTCGCTGCGCTGGTACCGCGAGATGCTCCACGCCACGGCCCTGCTGCGCTCGCTGCGGATCAGCGTGGTGGTGGCCCTCTTCGCCTCCACCCTCGCCGTGGTGCTCGGCGGGGCGCTCGGGATCGCCGTGAGTCGGTTCCGGTTCCCGGGTCGCGGGGTCCTGCTCGCCCTCGCGCTCAGCCCCCTGGTGATCCCCTACCTCGGCCTGGCCGTGTCGCTGCTCATGACCTTCGTGGCCCTCGGGCTGAAGCCGTCGATCCCGACGGTGGTGGTCGGGCACAGCGTCGTCGCCATGCCCTACGCGCTGCTGCTCGTCGCCACGCGGATGCTCGGGATCGATCCCTCGCTCGAGGAGGCGGCCCTCGATCTCGGGGCGGGGTGGCGCTCGATCCTGGGACGTCTGTACGTCCCCCTGATGGGGCCGGCGCTCGGCACGGCCTTCGTCACCGCCTTCGTGCTCTCCTTCGACGAGCTGTACCTCGCCTTCTTCCTCTCCGGCTCGGACCAGACCCTGCCGGTCTACTTCTTCTCGGGGCTCCGTCATCCCGAGTTCCTGCCGCCGACGCTCGCGCTCACGACGCTCGTGACCGCCATCGTGGTGACGGTCACGCTCGCGTCGCAGGTCGTGCGGCTGCGGCGAGGGTCGTCCTCGACCTGAGCCGGTCTCGTGTCCGGACCCGTGAGGGGATAGGCTTCAGCCCGACCGGCACGGGAAGGGGGCTCCCATGGACGGATGGCGGAGGCTCGCCCGCCTGGCGATGCTCGCCGGGCTCGCGCTGCTGCTCACCGGCTGCCTGAAGCTCGACATCGACCTCCGGATCCAACCCGACGACACGGTGGACGGCGCCGTCGTGTTCGCCGTGGCCAAGGACCTCGTCGAGCTGGGGGGCGGCTCCTTCGAGGACATCGTGCAGGAGACGCCGTTCCCGAGCGACGTCGAGGGGGTGCGGGTCGAGGAATACGACGACGGCGACTTCGTGGGCCAGCGGTACGTCTTCGACGGCGTGGCCCTCGAGATGTTCGCGGCGTCCCCGGATCCCGACAGCCTGCGGATCGTGCGCGAGGGGGACACGTTCCGCGTGAGCGGGGCGCTGGATCTCGCGGGTCCAACCGGCGTGACGGGCCCCGATCCCGCCGCGCTCTTCTCCTCGGCGGAGATACGCGTGGCCATCACGTTCCCCGGCGAGGTCATCTCCTCCAACGGGAAGGTCGAGGGCACCACCGTCGTCTGGGAACCGAGGTTCGGCGAGCGCCTCGAGATCCAGGCCACCGGCTCCG
>BEHO01000311.1 GCA_002898915.1 bacterium HR12 | reverse complement strand
GCCGCCCCGTCGCTGGGCCTCGGCGATCATGTGGAGGCACACGGTGGTCTTCCCCGAGCCCTCCGGGCCGAAGACCTCGATGATCCGCCCGCGGGGGATGCCGCCCACCCCGAGCGCGATGTCGAGCGCGAGCGAGCCGGTGGGGATGACGGAGATCCCCGCCCCCATCGGGTGCTCCCCGAGCCGCATCACCGCGCCCTTGCCGTACTGCTTCTCGATCTGCGCGAGCGCGACGTCCAGCATCTTCTCCCGGTCCATCCGCTGGTCTCCTTCCTGGCGCTCCGCCCACCGGGCCACCCTCCCGGTGAGCCCCTCCCCGACTGCGGGATGGACGCTAGCGCGAGGGTCCGACATGGATCACACCCCTGTGATTACATCCCTGTCGATTACATCCCCGTCGAGCGCGGTTGACAAGGGGGAAGGCTAATCGAACACCCGTTCGAGGTCAAGGATCCCGGAGCTCATCCCCCAGCGGGAACGTGGCGAGCGGCTCGTAGACCGGGGCCGGGCGCTGGAGGTGGCTGCGGTACACGACGAGCCAGGCGACCTCGAACGGTCGGCTCTCCAGCCCGATCTCCGCCAGGTCCTCCGCGAGCGGCACCGGCGGGTCGAACCGGGCCACGGTGAGGTGCGCGGCGAAGGGCCGCTTCTCGGGCGGGAAGTCTCGGGCGAGCTCGGCGTCCAGGTCCGCGGCGATCGCGGCCAGACGCCCCGCCGGATCCTCCAGCCTGGCCCACAGCACCCGTGCCCGACGGACCGAGGGGAACGCCCCGAGACCCGAGACCCGGGTCTCGAAGGGCCGGTGCCGGGCGGCCACCGACCCCACGGTCGCGAGCACCCCCTCCACGAGCCGCGGCCACGTCGCTCCCAGGAACTTCAGCGTGACGTGCTGGTTGCGGATGGGAACCCACCGCCCCTGGGGATACCGCTCGCGGATCGGCTCCACCCCGCGGTCCACGAGCTCGCGTACGTCCTCGGGCAGGTCGATGGCGATGAAGAGCCGGAGCGGCCGCGCCTCGGGGCGGGCGGCCCGGTCGCGGGCCATCACCCGGGCAGCGGCAGCCCGAGGAGGTGCCGCCGCACGAGGTCGAGCGCCGCCTGCTCGGCGAGGCGCCGGACGAAGGATCGGTCCCCCGGCCACCGGAGCGAGCGCTGGTGCCGGACCCCCTCGGCCTCGAGGGCCACCCACACCAGGCCCGGCTCCGCCCCGCCGTGGGGCTCGGGCCCCGCCGCCCCGGTCAGCGCCACCGCCAGGTCCGCGCCGAACAGCGCGCGGGCGCCGGCGGCCATCGCCGCCGCGCAGTCCCGACTCACGGGCCCCTCGCGCTCCAGCACCGTCCCCGGCACCCCGAGCACCGTCCGCTTGGCGGCCACGTCGTAGGTGACGGCGGCCCCCAGGAACACGGCCGAGGCCCCCGGGACCGAGGTGATCCGCGCCCCGAGGCCCCCGCCGGTCACCGACTCGGCCGTGGCGAGCGTGCGCCGGGCCTCCGTGAGGAGGCGGACCACGACCTCCTCGAGCGAGGTCTCCCCCTCGCCGTAGACCACGTCGCCGAGGCGGACCCGCACCTCCTCGGCGACGGGGGCGAGCAGCCCCTCGGCCTCCTCCCGGCTCCCCGCCTTGGCCGTGAGTCGGACCTGCACCTCGCCGCCCCCGGCGAGGAAGGCCACCGTCGGGTTCGTCCCGGCCCGGAACAGGTCGTCCAGGAGCTCGGCCACCCGGGACTCCGGGATCCCCACGCACCGGAACGTCCGCGAGACGAGCGCCGCCGGGCCGGCGAGCGCCGCCAGCTCCGGCAGGACGGTCCCCTCCATCATCTCCTCCATCTCGGCCGGGACCCCCGGCAGCGCGTACACCCGGCGCCCCTCGAGCTCGAGCACCAGCCCAGGCGCCGTCCCCCGCTTGGGCTCGATCACGCGCGCCCCCCTCGGCACGTCGGCCTGCACGAGGTTCGACGCGGGCATCTCGCGACCGGTGGCCGCCCATCGCGCCCGCAGGCGCTCCTCGAGCTCCGGCCACCGCTCGAGGGGCACGCCCGCCACCCGCGCCAGCGCCTCCCGCGTCACGTCGTCCTGGGTCGGCCCGAGGCCCCCCGTCGCGATCACCACGTCCGCCCGGGAGAGCGCGAGCCGGACGGCGTCCGCGATCCGCTCCACGTTGTCCCCGACCGCCTGGTGGTGGAGGACGTCGACCCCGATCCCCGCGAGGCGCTCGCTGATCCAGCGCGCGTTGGTGTTCGCGATCTGGCCGAGCAGGATCTCGGTCCCGATCCCGATCACCTCGGCCCGCACGGCCTCAGCCCCCGCTCGCGGTCCCGTACCGCCAGGTGGAGGACCAGGGTCGGCCGGGCCGCCCGGGCATCCCCAGGTCCTTGCCGTTCACCGTGACCTGGGCCGTGAGCCCTCGCGAGAGCCGCAGGCGCAGCGACTCCGCCGCGGCGAACGAGCGTCCCTCACCGACCCGCAGGGCGTAGGTCTCCGGCTCGCCCCCGTCGATCACGACCGTCACCTCCACCGGCTCGCGCGCCAGGACGGCGACCTCGATCCCCGGCGGCGCCACCTCGGCGAGCGCGGCGGCCGCGGACGCCGGCGGGGCGGCCGGCTCCGGCGCGGGATCCCGAGCCGAGAGCACCCCGAACGCCGCCGCCAGCACGAGCACCGCCGCCGCCACCATGACGAGCAGCCGGGCGTCGTCCCGCCGGCGCGGGAGGCGGATCTCGGGGTCGCTC
>BEHO01000310.1 GCA_002898915.1 bacterium HR12 | reverse complement strand
CCCGCGCCCGGATCCCGTCGCGGACGGCCCGAGCTCGGTAGGCGAGCATCGCCCGCCACCACCCGGGGCCGAGGAGGTCCCGGAGGAGGTCGGTCACCTCCCGCCACCCCTCGGCCAGGCCGACCTCGAACGCCGCGGCGGCGAACGATGCCCCCGGCTGCTGGCAGGCGGGGCGGATCTCGAGCGTTCCCAGCCGGGACCTCGGCCTCGCGCTCGGCCAGAGGTAGTGCTCGTGGAACGTCCAGTCCTCGAAGGACGGGCCTTCGCGGCGGAGCACCTCCTCGTAGGTGCCCCGCGGATCGCGGAACCCGCCCCGCCCGTCGGGGATCGCGAGGCAGCGGAAGGCGAGGGTCCACCGGACGTAGTCCGCGGCGTCGACGAAGGGTCGCGGCACGGCGCCGTGGCGGTAGGGCTCGGGCACCATCCCCCGCATGAGCCCCTCCCGCCCGCTCGCGAACCGCCCGGCCCGGCCACCGTACACCGACGAGTTCGCGGTGAGCGCGACGACCGCCCCGGACGCCGCGTTCACCGCGCTCATCATCGGCACGAGCTCGTCCCGGGCTGCGTCCACGTGGACCTGGTCGCTCGCGGTGAGGCCGAACCGGAGCCAGCTCCTCCCCACGACCTCGAGGAACGCGAGGTACCGACGTTTGGGGGTCATGAGCCCCGGGTGCGGAGGGGTGCGGGGCTGGATCCCGTAGCCCAGCAGGAGCTGCCCCGTGGCGTCCACCACCGGGAGGATCGAGCCGAGGGCCGCCTGGAGGTCGCGGGCCAGGCCCCCCAGGCTCGGCGCCGGACCCACCCCCACCTCGATCGTGCCCCGCCCCACCTCGGCCAGGCAGAACCACCGGTCGGTCTCGACCCCGACGAGCAGGCGGGAGCCGTCGGGCGCCGGCTGGTCGTGCACCGGTCGTCCGCCGGTGGCCTCGAGGAGCGGCTCCCACAGGAGGGCCGAGTCGCCGGCCCTCCCGTCCGGGCGGACCAGGGTGAACTCGGCCTCCCGGCCCACGGTGCGGGGGGAGGGGGCCCGCTCCCGGAAGCAGGAGAGGAAGCGGTCCGCCAGGGCCTCGACCTCCCGCTCGAGCGCGCGGTCACGGGTCATCGGGCCGGGCTTCCCTCCTCCGCCGTCAGAACGAGGGATGTTTGGCCGCGTCCGGCACCAGCTGCACGATCCGGTGCCGGAGCAGCTCGCCCCGGGGGCCGAGGTGGAACTGGTTCAGCTCGCCGTTGAGGCTGTCGTACTGGAGCGAGGCCCAGGGGTCGAGCCCCCGGATCGCCCCGTGGAGCTGCTGCAGGAAGTTCTGGTGGGAGAACACGACGATCCGCTTCCCTCGGAACCGCTCCAGGGTCCACGCCAGGAACCGCTTCGCCCGCTCGTGCAGCTCGGGGAAGGGCTCGCCGCCCGGGGGGTTCAGCGAGTAGCCGATGTGCCCGATCCGGAGGTAGCGGACCTGCGGGAAGCGCTCGCGGACCTCGGCCGGCCGGAGCCCCTCCATCTCCCCGAAGGACCGCTCGGTACAGAGCTCGTCGATCACCAGGGCCTCCTCGGGCAGGCCCGTCACGATCGTGGCGGTCTCGATGGCCCGCCGGAGGGGGGAGGAGATCGCCACGTCGAAGGGGGTGCCGTCGAACCGCTCCGCGGCCTCGCGGGCCTGCTGCCGCCCCTCCTCGATCAAGGGCACGTCGATCCGCCCCCCGACCCGCTTGTCCCGGTTCAGCTCGGTGAGGCCGTGGCGGATCGTGGTGATCAGGGTCTCGCCCTCCGCGAGCTCCGGCTGCTCGATCACCCGCCGACCCCCATCCTGCCGTCGACCGCCCCCACCTCGGCGCCCACCGTCCGCCCGTCGGCTCAGGCGCGGATCCGCTCACCCGAGGGGTCCCAGAGGGGCTCGGCGGCGACCTCGGCGCCGACCCACTCCCCGAACACCTCGACCTCGAACCGCGTCCCGACCCCGTCGAGCCCTGCCGGGAGCCACGCGTACGCGATGCTCCGGCCGACCGTGTAGCCGATCCCGCCGGAGGTCACCCGGGCGACCACGCGGCCCTCGTGGCGCACCGGCTCGTTCCCCAGGGCCTGGGCCCGCGGGTCGTCGAGGACCAGGCACCGGAGCCGGCGGGCGACCCCTTCCTCCCGCTGGCGGAGCAGCGCCTCCCGGCCGATGAAGTCCGGCCCAGCGTCGAGCTTCACCGCGAACCCCAGCCCGGCCTCGAGGGGCGTGTCCTCCGGGGTGATGTCGGCGCCCCAGGCCCGGTAGCCCTTCTCCAGACGGAGCGAGTCGATCGCCCGGTAGCCGGCGGGGACCAGCCCGCGCGGTCGCCCGGCCTCGAGGAGCGCGTCGAACAGGGCGAGCCCGTACTCCATCGGCGCGTACAGCTCCCAGCCCAGCTCCCCCACGTACGTCACGCGGTGGGCGCGGACGGGGACGTTCCCCACCGTGATCTCGCGCCACGTCATGTAGGGGAAGGAGAGGTCGTCGGGCGAGAGCTCGCCCAGGATGTCACGAGCTCGAGGGCCGAAGAGCCCGAGGACCGCCTCCCGGGAGGTCACGTCCCGGACCTGGACCGATCCGTCCTCGGGCAGGTGCCGCCGGATCCACCCCAGGTCGTGCCCGCCGAAGGCGGTCCCGGTCACGAGCAGGAACCGATCCTCGGCGAGGCGGGCCACGGTGAGGTCGCACTCGATCCCGCCCCGGCGGTTGAGGAGTTGGCTGTAGACGATCCTGCCGACCTCACGGTCCA
>BEHO01000309.1 GCA_002898915.1 bacterium HR12 | reverse complement strand
ATCCCCGTCCCTGGTCGATCCGGCGGGTCGCGCGGGAGCTCGCCGCCTTCGGTCCCGACGTCGTCCACGTGCACGAGCCCTTCGCGCCGAGCACCGGCCTGTGGGCCCTGCTCGCCTCCTCGGCTCCGCTGGTGGGGACCTTCCACTCGGGCGCGGAGCCCGCCCGCCTCTACGACGCGCTCGCGCCGATCCTGCGGCGCCTCGCCCGCCGCCTCGTCGTCCGGATCGCCGTGTCGGAGGCGGCGGCGCGGGTCGCGCGGCGGCGACTGGGGGGCGGGTACGAGGTCATCCCGAACGGGGTGGACGTGGAGCGGTTCGCCCGAGCGGCCCCGGCCGACCTCGGTCCGGGGCGCAAGCTCCTGTTCGTCGGTCGCCTGGACGCGCGCAAGGGCTTCGAGGCGGCGGTCGAGGCGTTCGCGAGGCTGGCGCCGACGCGGCGGGATCTCCGCCTCGTCGTCGCGGGCGAGGGCCCCGCACGGCGAGCGGTCGACCGACTGCCGGCGGACCTGCGGGCCCGCGTGCTCCTGCTCGGGACCGTCCCGAACCGGGACCTGCCCCCCATCCACGCCGCGTGCGACGCCTTCGTGGCGCCGAACGTCGGGGGCGAGAGCTTCGGCATCGTCCTCATCGAGGCCATGGCGGCGGGGCTGCCGGTGGTGGCCTCGGCCATCCCCGGCTTCGACGAGGTCGTCCGCGACGGCGTCGACGGCGTCCTCGTGCCGCCGGGGCGGCCGGAGGCGCTCGCCGCGGCCCTCGCCCGGGTCCTGGACGAGCCGGGCCTCGCCGAGCGGCTCCGTGCCGCGGGGCGGGAGCGGGCGCGCACGTTCGCATTGGAGACCGTCCTCCCGCGTCTCGAGGCCGTCTACGAGCGGGCCGCGCGGGGCGAGCGGCTAGGATGAGGCCGGCATGGTGACGTGGATCGTGCTCGGGGTCGTCGGCGCGATCGCGCTCTGGGCGGTGTGGGTCTTCAACCGCCTCGTCGCCCTCCGGAACCGGGTCGACAACGGGTGGTCCCAGATCGACGTCCAGCTGCGGCGACGCTACGACCTCATCCCGAACCTCGTCGAGACGGTCAAGGGGTACGCCGCGCACGAGCGGGAGCTGTTCGAGGAGGTCGCCCGGGCCCGGGCCCGGGCCATCGAGGCGGGCTCCATCCCCGACCAGGCGGACGCGGAGAACGCGATCACGCGGGGCCTGCGCCGCCTGCTCGCGGTGGCCGAGGCCTACCCCGACCTGAAGGCCAGCGAGGCCTTCCTCGCTCTCCAGGAAGAGCTCACGGCGACCGAGTCCAAGATCGCCTACGCCCGGCAGTTCTACAACGACCAGGTGATGCGGCTGAACACCCTGATCGGCTCGTTCCCCGCCTCGGTGATCGCCCGCGCCTTCGGGTTCCGGCCGCGCGAGTTCTTCTCCATCGACGATCCGGCGCGGGGTCCGGCGCCGGTGGACCTCACGGGCTGACGTGTACGAGCAGATCGCCGCGAACCGGCGCCGCACGGCCGTCCTCGTCCTCGGGGCCGTGGTGTTCCTCGCGCTCGTCGGGTACGCGATCGGGCGTCTCATGGACGCGGGCCCCCTCGGGCTCGTCCTCGCCCTCGCCGTGGCGGGCGCGATGTCCCTCGGCTCGTACTACGGGGGCGATCGGATCGTCCTCGCCTCCGTCCGGGCCCGCGAGGTGAGCCCCGAGGAGGAGCCGCGGCTGCACAACATCGTCGAGGGGCTCGCGATCGCGGCCGGGGTGCCGAAGCCGCGCGTGTACGTCGTCCCGGAACGCGCGCCGAACGCGTTCGCGACGGGGAGGGATCCGGAGCACGCCTCGATCGCGGTCACGCGCGGGCTCCTCGACACGATGAACCGCGTGGAGCTGGAGGGCGTGATCGCGCACGAGATGGCGCACATCGTCGACCGCGACATCCTCGTGGGGACGGTCGTCGCGACGCTGGTCGGGGCCGCGGTCCTGCTCTCGGAGTTCTTCCTCCGCACGTGGTGGTGGGGCGGCGTGGGGCGCCGGCGGGGGGACGAGCGCGGCGGGGGGCCGGTGGAGCTCGTCCTGTTCGCGATCGGCCTGGTGATGCTGGTGCTGGCGCCCATCGTGGCGCAGATCATCCGGCTCGCCGTCTCCCGCAACCGGGAGTTCCTCGCCGACGCCCAGGGCGCGCTGCTCACCCGGTACCCGCCGGGTCTCGCGAGCGCGCTGCGGAAGATCGCGGCGGCGAGCGGGATCCCGATGCGGTCGGCGAACAACGCGACGGCCCACCTCTGGCTCGCCCAGCCCTCGCGCGTCGAGGGGGAGCGCATGGGCCTGCTCGAGCGCCTCTTCCAGACCCACCCGCCCATCGAGGAGCGGATCCGACGCCTGGAGGAGATGTGACGCAAGGTGGTTGAGGAGCGCCCCCTCGGCCGCTAGCATCGCGGTCCCGGTCTCCGGCCGGAACGCGACCCCTCGAAGATCCCGTCCATGGAGGTGGTGCCCGCATGTCCGTGACGCGGCGCGGCAAGCTGGCCGCCGGTGCGGCCCTGGCGGCCCTCGTGGCCGCGGGGACGATCGGCTTCTTCGCGCTGAACCCGGAGCGCGCGCCGGCGATCGTGCGCACGACCCTGTCCAGCGTCGGCCTCGTGGAGGAGCCGGCGCCGCCGCCCGCGTGCCCGCTCACGGTCCTCCCCGCGCCGGGGGGCGTGATCCCCGACCGACCGGCCCTCGCGATCAAGGTCGAGAACTACCCCGACGCCCGACCCCAGGCG
>BEHO01000308.1 GCA_002898915.1 bacterium HR12 | reverse complement strand
CGTCGGCGGCCTCGACCGAACCGCGCCCGCGTCCCCCGGCGCCCCGTCCCGCGCCGCGAGGACGACGGCGACCGCCCCGACGACCGCGGAGACGGCGAGCAGCAGGATCAACCGACCGCGCATACCTCCTCCTCTCCATGGACGGACGGTGCCGGCGACCGCCGGAGTCGGCGAGCCGCGACGGTGATCGCCACCGCGTTGATCCCCAGGCCGACCACCATGAACGCGACCCGCTGCTCGTACAGGAAGGTGGCGGCGGCGGTGGCGCCGACGAAGGGCGCCAGGTCCGCGATGTGGTGCGCGCAGCAGGCGACCATCCCGACGGTCGAGGTCCGCGCCCCCGCCGCACCGGCGCCCGCCGCGAGCCCGTGCATCCGCCGCCGGCGGCGGAGCTCCGAGAGCAACCCCACCTGGACCCCGAACCCCACCGCGATGGGAAGGAGGAGGTACCAGTCGGTCCGGACCTGGTCGACGAGGTGATCGATCGACCCGGAGGCGATCCCGACCACCGCGGCGTAGAGGAGGGCGAGGCCCGCGGCGCCCAGCCCTCCGACCCAGAGGGACCGTCGCGGGAGGCTCGCCCGAGCCCCGCGATCGTCGCCGGGCCCGGCGGCGACGTCCCGCGCGAGGGGCGCCCTCAGTGCGTGTGGGGACACGGCTCCCCCCTCGCCATCGCGCTCACGCACGCGCCGAAGCCCGCGCCGCACTGGATCGGGTGCTCCGGCGCCACCGCCGCCACGTGCTGCCCGAACCCCAGCCCGCCGACGGGCTCGGCGGCCGTCGCGATCCCCGCGCCGCCCAGCGTCATGAGCGCCGTCGCCGCGATCACCATGAACCGCTTCACGATCCCACCTCCGTTCCGCTCGTTCCGCTCCCCCGCGGGAACCGCGTCGTCCGCCTCTTCCCCGCGGGGTCTTCCGCGGCTCACCTTGGATCCCGCGCGTGAAGGGCGCGTGAAGGCCGCGCGGAAGCGGGGTGAAAGCCTCGAGGCGCGCCGACGTACCCGCCCGAAGGGGCTCAAGGACCCGACGGGACGGTGACGGTCACCGTCGTTCCCCCGCCCGGACGCGAGCGCACCGCGAGCGATCCTCCGACCAGCTGCGCCCGCTCCCGCATGCCGAGGAGCCCCAGCTTCCCCTCGAGCGCGAGCCGCTCGAGGGGCTCGGCCACGTCGAAGCCACGCCCGTCGTCCTCGACGTCGATCCGGACCTCGGCGTCCCCGAAGGTCACCCGCACCTCGACCCGCCGCGCCCCGGCGTGCCGCTCGACGTTGCGGAGGGCCTGCTGCACCACGCGGAACAGGGCGACCTCCGTCTCCGCCGGCAGACGGCGGACCGAACCCGAGAGGTGGAACCGAGCGTCGATGGCCGCCCGCCCCGTGAGGTCCGCGACGAGCCACTCGAGCGCCGGCACCAGCCCGAGGTCGTCGAGGACCGTGGGGCGGAGGTCCCGGCTGAGCCGGCGGAGGCCCTCGAGCGTGTCCTCGGCCCGCGCCCGCAGCTCCCGCGCCCGAGCGGCCAGCTCGGGAGGGATCTGCTCGGCCAGGGCGTCGAGCCCGCGCGCCAGGAGGATCAGGTCCTGCGCGGCCGTGTCGTGGAGCTCGCGCGACAGGTGCCGGCGCTCCTCCTCCTGGACGCGCGTCACCTCGTGCACGTAGGAGCGCAGGCGCTCCTTCTCCAGCCGGTGGAGGCGCTCGTTCTCGAGGGCGACCCCGATCTGGGCGGCCACGGCCCGCAGGAGGTCCTCGTCGTCGCGTTCGGCGGGGCGGGCCGGGTCCGGGGCCGCGACGAGCGCCCCCGGGATGCCGGGGTCCCCGCCGAGGGGGACGACGATCCGGCCGTCGCTCCCCGATGCGAGGTCGTCCGCCGCTCCGCGCCCCTGCCCACCGCCGCCCATGGCCGGGGCGCTCCAGCGTTGCTCGCCCCTCTCTGCCGGATCCCGGACGACGACCGAGACGGCCGCCAGACCGAGGACCTCCCGTACCCGCTCCAGCACGGCCGGCAGGACCCGATCGAGCGGCGAGGCCGACACCAGCGCGGACGCGACCCCGTGCAGGAGCGTGAGCCGCCGGCCCGTGGCCTCGAGCTGGACCCGCTGACGGCGCTCACGCTCGACCGGCGCCGCCACCGCCACCCCGACCCCGAGGACGATCGCCGCGTACAGCAGCTCCCACGCCCAGGCCAGCTGGTGCCGATGCCAGAGGAGCATGTTGGGGATGGTGAGCGCGAGGCTCCACGCCCCGGTGAGGGCCGAGCCCTCCAGGCCGTAGCGGAGCCCGGCGTACACGATGGGGAGGAGATAGAGGACGACCGGCACGTGGCGGAGCCCGGACTCCCGCACGACCGCCTGGTCGAACAGCTCCGGGGCCTCGATCGCGAGGTGGAGGACCGTGATCGCCACGACCCCGCCCTGCACGGCCCAGAACGCCGGCTCCCGCAGGCGTCGTCGTAGGAGACGGGCCCACGTCGCCACCGCCGAGGCCGACACGCTCGCCGTCGTCGAACTCACGCCAGGTCCTCCATCCGGATCCACCCATGGCGGAGCCCGTGGACGACGGCCTCCGTCCGGGAGGCCACCCGCAGCTTGCGGAAGATCCGGCCCAGGTGGACCTGGACGGTCCGTGCGGACAGGCCGAGCCGGGCGCCGATCTGCTTGTTGCTGAGCCCGCGGGCGGCCAGCCGCAACACGCTCAGCTCGCGCTCGGTGAGCGGGTCGTGATCCGCGCTCGCGCCGCCGGCCGCGCGGAA
>BEHO01000307.1 GCA_002898915.1 bacterium HR12 | reverse complement strand
TCCAGGCGACGATGGGCGGGACGCTCGCGCCCTTCCACCTGCCGGGCGCCCGGCCGGCGGTCGTGATGATGGCGGGGGTCCAGGGCTCGGGGAAGACGACGGCCTGCGCCAAGCTCGCGCACCACCTCCGCTCCAAGGGGAAGCGGCCGCTCCTCGTCGGAGCGGACCTCTGGCGGCCGGCGGCGGTGGAGCAGCTCGCCACGTTGGGACGCGAGATCGGCGTGGAGGTCGTCTCCGACGGCCGCGACGCCGTGAAGGTCGTGAAGAACGCGCTGAAGCACGCCACGCGGGAGGGTCACGACGTCGTCATCGTGGACACCGCGGGGCGCCTGCACGTGGACGAGGAGATGATGCGCGAGGCGCGACGGGTGCGGGACGCGGCGCGCCCCCACCACGTCCTCATGGCCTGCGACGCGATGACGGGGCAGGACGCGGTGGTCCAGGCCCGGGCCTTCATGCGGGAGGTGGACACGACCGGCTTCATCCTCACGAAGCTCGATGGGGACGCCCGCGGTGGGGCGGCGCTCTCCATCACCGCGGTGACCGGCCGTCCGGTGTTCTACGTGGGCACGGGGGAGCGACCCCAGGACATCGAGCCCTTCCACCCCGATCGGATGGCCTCGAGGATCCTCGGGATGGGCGACGTGCTCACGCTCATCGACAAGGCCCAGGGGGCCCTCGACGCGGAGCGGGCCGCGGAGTCGGCGAAGCGCCTCCTCGAGGCGCGGTTCACGCTCGAGGACTTCCTCGTCCAGATGCGCGAGATGCGCAAGCTCGGGCCCCTCCAGGATCTCCTCGCCATGCTGCCCGGCGTCCCGGGCGGGCGGAACGCGCTGAAGGAGCTGGAGATCGACGACCGACAGCTCGCCCGGGCCGAGGCGATCATCTCCTCGATGACCCCGGAGGAGCGGCGGAACCCCGCTATCATCGGTGGGTCCCGCCGCCAACGCATCGCGCGGGGGTCGGGCACGACGACGGCCGAGGTGAACGCCCTGCTGCGGGAGTTCGAGGCCGCGAGGAAGATGATGAAGGCGATGATGGGCGGCCGGGGCAGGCGGATGCCCCGGATCCCCGGACTGCCGGGGATGCCCGGGTAGGAGAGACGGATGGCGGTCAGGATCAGGCTGAAGCGGCTCGGCGCGAAGAAGCGCCCCTACTACCGCGTCGTGGTGGCCGACCAGCGGAGCCCGCGGGACGGTCGGTTCATCGAGGCCATCGGGAAGTACCACCCGCTCGAGGATCCCTCGGTGATCGAGATCGACGAGGAGCGCGCCCTGTACTGGCTCGGCGTCGGCGCGCAGCCGAGCGACACGGTGCGGGTGCTCATGACGAAGGTGGGCATCTGGCAGAAGTTCGAGGCGGAGAAGCAGGCGCGGAAGGCCGCCAAGGCCCAGCGAGCGTCGTGAAGGAGCTCCTCGGGTTCCTCGCCCGCGAGCTCGTGGACGACCCCGACGCGGTCGAGGTGACCGAGCGCGAGGACGAGCGGGGCCTCCACCTCACCCTGCGGGTCGCCCCCGACGACATGGGGAAGGTGATCGGGCGGGGCGGGCGCACGGCGCGGGCGCTGCGCCAGGTGGTCCGGGCGGCCGGGACCCGCAGCGGCGTCCACGCCTCCGTCGAGATCGTGGACTGAGATGCGCGAGCCGACCGTCGCGGTCGGTCGCATCACGCGTGCCCATGGGGTGGCCGGCGAGGTGGCCGTGCTCGTCCTCTCCGAGGTCCCCGACCGGTTCGCGGAGGGCGCCGTCGTCTTCCTGGAGGACGGCCGGTCCCTGACCGTGGAGCGGGCCCGTCCCCACCGAGGCCGGCTGCTCGTGCGCTTCCGCGAGGTGACCGACCGGACCCAGGCCGAGGCCCTCCGGGGCAGGCTCCTCGTCGTCCCCACCTCGATGTCGCCCCCGCCGCCGGAGGGGTCGTGGTGGGATCACGACATCGAGGGCTGCGCCGTGCGGACCGAGGGAGGGCGCGAGCTCGGCGTGGTGCGGGAGATCATCCACACCGCGGCGAACGACGTCTGGGTCGCCGTCGACGAGGAGGGCGTCGAGACCCTCATCCCGGTGCTCAAGGACGTGCTCGTCGCGGTGGAGGTCGCCGAGAAGCGGATCGTGATCCGGGAGATCCCCGGCCTGACGACCCCGTGAGCTCGGAGTCCGAGCGCCCGCGGGCCCTGCACGGCGGCGTCCGCGGTCTGCGGCCCGGGGGGCCCGTTGCTACGCTGGCCGTGTGCGGATCGACATCCTCACCATCTTCCCCGGGATCTTCGAGAGCCCCCTGCGCGAGAGCCTGCTCGGGAAAGCCATCGCGGCAGGCCTGTTGGACGTCCGCGTCCACGACATCCGCGAGCACGCCACGGACAAGCACCGGCGCGTGGACGACGAGGCCTACGGCGGCGGGCCGGGGATGGTGATGAAGCCCGAGCCGATCTTCGCGGCCGTGGAGGCGCTCGGGCCGGCGCCCAAGCGGGTGATCCTCCTGTCGCCCGCCGGGCGGCGGCTGGACCAGGCGCTCGTCCGCGAGCTCGCGGCCGAGCCCTGGCTGGTCCTGATCTGCGGTCGCTACGAGGGCGTGGACGAGCGCGTCGTGGAGGGCTTGCCGGCGGAGGAGCTCTCCATCGGGGACTACGTGCTCTCCGGGGGCGAGCTCCCCGCCCTCGTCGTGGTGGAGGCCGTGTCGCGCCTGATCCCCGGGGTGATCGGGCGGGGGGAGTCGCTGGAGCGGGAGTCGTTCGGCCCGGAGCGGCTCCTCGACCACCCCCACT
>BEHO01000306.1 GCA_002898915.1 bacterium HR12 | reverse complement strand
TTCGTGACCTGCCGCTCCAGCACGAGCGAGGCGGTCTGGCCGACCGAGGTGTCCGCGAGGAGCGTAGCCCCGAGCACCGTGAGCGCTTGCGCGACGATCTGCCCGGCGAAGTACGGCGTCGAGCCGTCGGTCGGCAGCCGCACGAGGACCGACCCGTCCGCACCGTAGAGGGTGACCCCGTCGGGCGTCACGTCCACCCGCTGGCCGCTCGCCGCGCCGGCTCGGATGAGACCCGATGCCGCCAGCTCGATCGCGGAGAGGTGCTCGGCGGAGATCTGCCCGGCCGCGATGTGCTCCGCCAGCACCTGGTCCGCGGCGATGTCCGGGCTCGTGACCTGGGCCACCTGCCCGGAGGCCTCCGCAGAGGGCGCAGCAGCGCCATCGGCGTCCTTCGCCACGACCCTCACGTAGTAGGTCGTGCCCACCTCCAGCGGCGAGTCGTCGGCGAGCCTCCGGACCCAGGCGTAGGTGCCGACCGTCTCGAGCACCTTCGTCGAGGAGCTCGGCGCGAAGCCCGATGTCGCCGAGACGTGCACCTCGTAGGTGACGGGGTCGGCGTTCGCGATCCCCGGCCAGGAGACGACGAGCGCGCCGATCGCGCCCCGCACGCTCGGCGCGGGAGAGGAGGCGGGCGGCGAGCCGTCCGAGACGTGGCCCCCGGAGGCGAGCGCCTGCCCGAGGTCCGCGAGGTCCACGTCGGAGGAGGGCCAGAGCTCGCCCTCCGTGATGTCGGCGCTCGTCGTGGGGTTCCCCTCCTCGACGGATGCCTCGTAGAGCGCCCGGACCTCGACGTAGTGCCTCTGGCCCTTGTCGGCCTTCGGCACCTCGTAGCGGTACCGGGTGTTGGTGACGTCCGCGGTCTCCACCAGCGTGCCTGGCGCTGCTCCCCGGTATACCCGCACGCGGTACCCGATCACCGCGTCCGCGTCGTCCCCCGCCGGCGGGTCCCAGCGCGCCACGTACAGCCGCGGCCGGGGGTGCGTCCAGGTGAGGTTGGTCACGGGCGCGGAGATCGGGTCGGGCCGGAGCCAGGTCGTGTAAGTCCAAGCCCCGCGGCGCCCGTAGAGGTCCACCGGACGGACCCCCACGCGGTACTCGCGCTTGCGAGTGATGTTGTGCCACACGCAGGTCGCCGTGGTGTCGGCGTCCTGGTCGCGAGCGAGCACGGTCGCGCGGCGGACGTTCGTCGCGGTCGTCCCGCCGGCGGGACGGACTTCGAGCTTCACGTCGTACCGCGCCGCACCATCGACGGGGTCGCCATCCGTCGGGGTCCATTGCGGGACCTCGTTCCAGGTCGCCTTCGCGATCCACGGTGAGCCACGCCGAGACTCCGACCGCTCGAACGTCAGGGCGAGGCTGGTCACGGCCGGAGGCCCAGGCAGAGCGCCCGTCGCCGGCTGCACCGGCGTCGTCCAGGCCGACCATGGACCCCAACAGATCCGGCCGTCGACGCGGTTCCCGGCCGCAACCCTGGTCTGGTAGTACCAGGTCTTCGGGCGGGCCAACCGCTCGAAGACAGCGAACTCACCCCTCTCGAGCTCGTCTGCCGTCACGATCTGCCGCCAGACGGCACCGCGGCCCACCTCAAGCTCGTCCAGGTACCACGTCTTCGCGCTAGCGAGATCGGCGTTCTGGAACACGTAGACGCGCAGCGCCGTCGTCCCGCTCGGGAGCGTCCAGGTGAGGGCGATGCGCTCCCAGCCGCCACTCGCCGACCAGCTGGTCTGCCGCGTGTCGATGACGCTCCCGCCGGCACGGGCCTCGAGGACCAGCTTGAGCGCTGTGCCGGACTGAGCCTTCGCGCGGAGCCCGGCCGTCCAGGTCTCACCACCGTTCGCTGCCGAGAGGTTGCCGCTGTCCCATCCTTGGGCGGCGCCCCCATTGCCGGCCGTCGTGACCTGCAGGGAGTGATCACCGCTGGAGGCCGTGCCGGTCACGCGGGAGATCGACGCTCCACCGCTGGCAGAACCGATCGGGGATGGATCCTCGAAGCCAGGGTTCGGCCAGATGTTCTGGTCGAGCTCGACGGGCTCGCCGGATGCATTGCAGGCCCGAAGCTGCACCCGATACAGCTCGACGTTGATCGCCCGTCCCGCGGAGTCCTGCGCGACGGGGTCCCATGTCGCCCGGGCCCGCCACTCCTCGCGCTCGCGGACCTCGCGCCTGCCGAAGGTCAGCGTCACGCCGGTCGGGGCAGCGGGGGCGGAGCGGCACGGCCGCTTCCGCCGGTGCTTGGTCCGCTGCACGTCGGCCTGGAGCCCCTTGCGGTGGACCCGGTTCACGAGGCGGCCTCCATCTCGACCGTGAAGTGGTGGATCGCGCGGTCCTCGAGGGAGACGGCGCGGGAGATGACCCGCACCGACTGCGTGCCTCCGAGCACGGCCGGCAGGTCGCAGGTCACCCGGTCGCCGAGCCCGAGCGCGGCGAGGCCCTTCGGGTCGTGCGTCTCCTCGACGACGGCCTCGAGGCGGAGCCGCGCGCGGGCCCGGACGGCGATCTCGTGGTCGGCGCGGGCTTGGAGCTCGCCCGCGTCGGAGGTGTCGACGTCCACCACCGCGTCGCGGCGCAGGTAGGTGCCGGCGAGGGCACCGGAGCGAACGACGACGGCCGGCCCGCACGGGCCGTCGGGGTCGGCGCCGATGCCGACCCCGTGGGTCGCGAGCGCCTGGGCGTCGAAGCCGATCCGGAGCTCGCGGCAATCCTCGGGACCGAACGCAACGGGCGTGGTGAGGTCCTGTCCGCGGCCCCCGACCCAGTCG